>JBFMEI010000027.1:0-12697 GCA_040753295.1 Thermodesulfobacteriota bacterium
CCGAAATCCCTTCAATTGCAGAGCGACTCATGAGTGCTTTCTGGCCGGGAAAACTGACCATCGTTTTTCATGCAAAAGAGGGTATTTCAAAAAGTCTGACTGCAAAGACAGGAAAAATCGGAATCCGTCTTCCGGAGCATCCTGTGGCAGCATCCCTGGTGAAAGCGATCAGTGTGCCCATCACGGCTACCAGCGCCAATCGCGCCGGAAAACCGGGGGTCTCCCGGATTGCCGACCTGGATGAGGAGTTTTTAGACAGGGTGGAGTTGATCCTGGATGCAGGAGTTTTAAAGGGAGGGGCCGGATCAACGGTGATTGATGTGACGATCGAGCCTCCTGAGATCCTTCGCCTGGGAGAGATTTCAGAGGAAGCCCTGCTGGCAGTCCTGAGTTCGGATCTTCAATCGTATTGACAGGTGCAGGCAAAAAACCTATAAGAACATTCGTGCCGGAGTGGTGAAACTGGTAGACGCGCTGGACTCAAAATCCAGTGGCCCTTGCGGCCATGCCGGTTCAATTCCGGCCTCCGGCACCAGTTTGTCGAAATTTTCCATTCCCAATATTTTCCGTTTTTATCAGATGAAATCTGATTCCCAATTTTTCCTCTATATTACTATCTTAAGTCGATGATCTCCATGCGGTGGTTGTCTTTTGGATGCTTGGAGGAAGGTCCTTCGGTCAGAAGGACCAGGGTCCCTTCCATCCCGTATTCGGCAAGCCACTCCCGGATGTACCCTTTCCAATCCTCAGGATGATCCGGTTCATTAACCGGATAAACTCCATAGGAGAAGAGCAGCCCCTGGCAGGTCGATTCCAGGGAGCTTACAGCCGCAATCCATACCGGAAGCCGGAACCTGGAGATGCTGCGGGCAGTGGCGCCGCTGTGGGTGGGGACAAAAACAGCAGCCGGGAGGGTGTATTTAAGACAGGCTTCCACGCTCAAGGCAATCAGATGGGCAGGATCAAACTGTCTTTCAAAATCCTGCCCTGAAAGCATCTCTTTTATGGTAAGGGGATGGCGGTGAGGTTCTGCCGCTGTGGCAATACGGGCAAGCATTGAGACCGCCTCCACGGGGTATCTTCCCATGGCCGATTCTGCAGAAAGCATGACGGCGTCCGTACCGTCTAAAACGGCATTAGCCACATCCGTCGCTTCAGCACGGGTGGGGCGGCGGCTCTCAATCATGGATTCCAGCATCTGGGTTGCGGTAATCACCGGTTTGGCTGCCTGGTTGGCTCTTCGGATGATATCCTTCTGGATGACGGCAATCCTTTCGATGGGAACCTCAACACCAAGATCCCCCCTCGCTACCATGATTCCGTCGGCAGCCGAGATGATTTCATCGATGTGATCCAGAGCACCGGCGCGTTCGATCTTGGCGATGATAAAAGGGATCCTTCCAAAGGAAGCGGCAGCGGAGCGGACGCTTTCGATGTCGGCCGAGGTTTCAACAAAAGACTGGCTGACGGCATCCACCCCCTCCTCCACGGCAAACTTCAGACACTCGTGATCCCGGGCGGTAAAGGCACTGATATTCAAAGTGATCCCTGGTAAATTCAACCCTTTTCTCGATCGAAGCTCTCCTCCGACGATCACCCGGCAGTGAACAGCAGGTCCCTTGATTTGCAGGACCTCCAACTGAATAATGCCGTCGTTTATGAACAGGCTATCTCCGGGGGATACGACCTGAGGAAGACGTTCAAAGGTCACTTCTGCCTGCTGGGAATCTCCTGTAACAGGTTCGGTTGTGAGAATGAAAGGAGCCCCTGAAATCAGATTCACCGGTTCATCAGCCAGGTCTCCGATCCGTATCTTGGGCCCTGGGAGATCGGCCATGATAGCCAAAGGCTTTCCGGTTTTCCGGGCTGTCTTTCGCAGATTTGCGATCACTTTTCGATGGCTGTCAAATGACCCATGGGAAAAATTCAGGCGGGCCACGTTCATTCCGGCTTCGATCATCTTTTCCATGATGAGGGGCGATTCGGATGCCGGTCCGATGGTGCAGATGATTTTGGTTTTATTCAACGGAAGTCCCACAGAATATCTCCTGTTTTATGATACGATTTCATTTTGTCAGTCGTGACGGTATATATGGATCGTGAAGGGATTGGCAGGAGCAAAAGCCTCTATCCCATCTGAAAAACGAACAGTGATGACGGAATTCCTGGCATGGTATGCTCCTCCTACTCCATAAGTATAATGCCGCCCTGGTTCGATGGTGTGATATTCGTCTACAGCATCAAGTGAATATCTGGCAAGAAGAGAGTCGGGATTAACGACTTGAGTGATCCTTACGCGACCCTCTACCGGATGACGGCTGCAGTTTTTGACCTTGACCTTGATTAATTCTGGGACCCATTGCGTTCCACGATGATCGGACCAGTGTAACGAAGCATCGAGATAATTGAACCCGATGGAGTCTTCCGGCGGCGATAGAACCCTCCAGCGGCCGTTAAGTGCATCGGCTACCTCGATAGTCACTGCGTCGGTCCGGTAATAAACTTCTTTAATGAGGGTGTTGTTGGTTTCATTGGTCTCAGGGACCCAGTTCTCGGAATCAACGGTCACACGATACCAAAGACCGCATGTTAATCCTAAATCGACGACGGGTATATCGGCTTCGCCGAGATCCACCAATGTGGAGTCTCCCGGCAGGAGGCCAAGGGTAAACTGTCGAGTCCGCGTCGAAGTAGTCGTCCAGATGTTTGGGCCGCCGGGTCTCTCTTGTCGGTAGTAGCCGTTTTCGATCTGGATTCGAATGTTTCCTGAAAAAGGGCCATCGTGTTCCGTAATCTCAGCAATCAAATGGTTCCGGTCGTCGATGGTCAGGTTTGTTATTTCCAGATCGTGTGAAAATCTGTTTAAAATCGAAAACGCATGATCGCTCTCATCGAAAAGAGATGAATGAGAGGCTCCTCTAGGAATCTCCTCAATTACTCCCAGGTAGTCGTCAGCAATAGGAATCTCCTGAGGGATCCTCCAGGTCCAGGTGTATTCCCATACTCCTGGTCTGATTGGGCGTGCGGTGTAATCCGAGATGCTGTAGAAGGTACGAACCAGCTCTCCGGTTCGATGAACACCGAAGTGCCAGCGGCCGACTCCCCGCTCTTCGTCAACGAAATAGACCCTCCATCTTATGGTCTGGGTGGTCCCGCGTTCCCAATGTTCATATCCTCTGGGATTCACAAGAACGACAAATGGAGAGGTGACGAAACGGGCTGCTGAACCCAGCGAGAATAGGGAGCTTAATCCCCTGGCTTCACCATGGATGGCCTCGATGATACAGCGCTCCCTTGCCGTCAAACCTTCTGGGAGGTCCCATTCCAGACGTCGAATATCACCGGAAAATCCTCTGCCTCCCGGTACGGGTCCCGTTGGCCTGGGAGCTGTATCTAAACGGCTTGTTTCCGCCAGTGAATCGCCGTCGCAGGATAGGTTGAATCGGGTCTCTCCGTCAGTAATGGGTTGAGTGAAGCGATAAGTCACCATAAGAGGCTCGCCAAGCCATGCGGTATCACCCGATGAAGGAGTAATGATATGGATGCCGTAGTCTTCGTAGCGGAGAGTCGGTTCTTTTGGAGCGATTTTTCCTTTTTTAAAAGGATCAATTAAAGAGGGTTTTACAGGTTTCAGGTCGGTTTTGATGAAGGGTTTGAGCATGGCGACTTTTTGGGGGTCTCCTTTGACGTTTTCCAGTTTGACCCATACCGCTTCGATTTTATCGAGCTTCATGCCGGTGTCAAAGACAACTCCTTCGGTGGATTCAAAGCCTTTTCTCATGGGATCGACTTTGGCGAGGGGCCAGAACCGGTCCTGATCCTTGGATCTCACCTTAAGTCTTCCTTTTTGATAGTCGGATAATGTGAGATTTCCGGCACCGGTATTTTTCAGCCCCACATGGATCCGGTTTTCTTTAAGGTAGATTTTTTCAATGCTCAGATAAGGATCTTTAATCTGTTGAACCGGAGGTTTTAACGCTTGAGGAGGTTCCGGTTTTTTCCCGGGGGGTTTGAGGTCCGGATCCAGAGGCTTTGGAGCAGGAGGAGGCTGAGAGTCCGGCTTTTTAAACAGAGAAAGATACGGGGTGATATCGAATGCCCTGGTATATAACGTCTGCTTTTCATCATAGCTGGTAAACTGAAGCTGTTTACCGTCGGATTTTTCCAGATAGGGAGTGACGTCGAAAGATTTCCCCTTCCCCATTCCTCCCAGCCACCGGTATGCGGAGTGAATTTCGGTCTTTTGAGCCTCCCGGCTCAACTCCAGATAAAGACGGTCCCCCCTTTTAATCAGCTCAAACTCAATCTTTGGAAGGGGAGGAGAAGGAAGCGAGGGAGGCTGAGGGGACGGCTCATTCGGCTTCGGGGGATCCTTGTCCTGCTTTCCGGGAGAAGGAGTCGGAGCCGGCGAAGGAGTGGGCGCCTTGTATGGCACTTTCGGAGATATGTCGGCAGGCCCCTTCTTGGATCCATCCGCTCCATAAGACGATAACCCTGAAAAAATAAAATAAAGAAACAGGATAAAAAATATAAAACGGCTTTTCATATCCCCTCCTCCTGTTTTAATCGATGTTCTTTATTTTCGGTATGATATGGGCCGGAGATTGAGGGTCTGATTTTTCAGATATCGTGTCCGACATACTCTTCTCTTTCTGTATCGGTTGTCCATTCCAGAGATATAAAGAGGCCAGAAAGACAGCAAAAAAAAGATAAAAAATAAATACCGTTCGTTCTCTTAATTTTCCCTTGAATGCCGAAATAAGACAATAGCCGCCCAACGCAACGCCTAGTGGAATCAAAAGAATCATGTTTAATATGACTGGACAAAGCATGAAGGAAAGGCAGATACAGACCCCGATAATTTTTAATCCGGACGATGGGTTCAGAACCGTCATGATGGTTCTGACTCCACATTTGAAATCTCCCTTATGATCTTTAACATCCTTTATGGATGCGCATAAAAAACTATAAAGAAAAATCATACCCACGAGATTCAATGGAAGAAATCGGGGTGTTTCAGCCTGTCCGAAGAGGCTGAATCCATAGATGAAACAAAGCGTCGATACGCCTCCGATGATCAAATAATTTAGGATGAATCTCTTTTTCAGACGAAACGGTGAGGCTGAATAAAAATAGGCGGCAATCCACATAATCGCAATCAATATCAGCTGATGCAATCCAAGGATGCTGCCTGATACACCGGCAATAATCAAAAGCAGAAAAGCCGCAGTGGTATTTTCTTCTTTTGATATTTCTCTTCTGATCAAGGGTCGCTCGGGGCTGTTGATGCAATCACACTCATAGTCATGAATGTCATTAATCAGGACAGCGCTTTCAAATACAAATAACAAAGCGATCAGCCAGATCATCAGGGCAGCATAATTAATTGGATTTAAATTATCGAAAAATGAAATACCGAGCATTTTGAATCCCAAAGAGAGCCCGAAAGCAGAAATAAAAAGGTAATGAAGGAATCGGCTCCATCGAAAGTCTCGAATGATAGAGGCGAACATATTCTTTTTCCAAAAGGAGAAAAGCAGGATGAATGAAATAACAAGGAGAATAAATAGTATGGCCTCAATCCGATGGTCCCTGAAAGCGATCAGGCAGTTCTGCCCTTTAAAAATATCATGAGCCGTTAAACGGTTTTTTCCTAAAAGCATCAAGAGCCCATTAGAGGCAGCAGTTACAATAAAAGGGATGCTTCCGAAAAATCCGAGAATGATGAAAGTTATAAGGGCAGAGCCCATGACTTTGATCAGACTTCTTGTTTTCATAAAAACATATATGGCCAACAGCGTCAGCAGCAATGTAATCTCAATCCTTAACCCGGAAGTTGCTCCTGGAGTCGTATGGAATGGAATGAAAAAATTCAGGATCAGTTCCGAGTATTCCGTTGCTGTCGTTACATAATACAGTCTTTCACCTTGACCCCAGGTCAATAAATAATCGGCAATCGGAGGGATAAGGATTATCGGAAAGAAAAGGAGTACAATTTTAGCAATTCGATCTATTTTTTCCCGGGTAAAGAGATGCAGTATGAGAAGGATGACAAGATGGGACAGAAGGAAAAAGAGTGGAAAATGCCTGAAAAATGCAGGAAACGAAATGGGCGTCGATATGGAATGACCTATCAGGTGCCGGCTTTCCAGAACTCCTTCGAGAAAAGCCCGAAGAAAAATGATTCCAAGCAAATTCAGGCCATAAGCCCAGAAATCGATGGAATAGGTTTCTCCTTTTTCAATAAGGCGTCTGATCTTTGCTGAAATAACCATGAAAGATCCATTTCAGCTTCGAACCCTCTGGCTCAGCCGGATTGCTGTTTGTTTAAGGCAAATTCTAGTCTCTGACTCGAAATGTTCCCGGACTTTCGGCCCAAATAGCAGGACAGCCGTGGGATCGAATTCTGACTTTCAAATCCGTATTGTATGGAGAATCGAGACTTCCTTCCCAAAGGCCTGGACATTCCCATGCCCGCCACTCAAAACGGCTCGGAACATCTCGGAGATTTGTCCTCACGATTTCGGAAGGTGCATCTCCCCCCGGTCTCCAGAATTCGATATCGACATTTCCCCACAGCCCTGTGTCCGACCATTCTATTCCAAGTATGTTTCCGCATCCGATGGATGTGTCTTCACTTGGCTCGGAGACTGTCAGAGAAGGCGTTGAAATGTTGAATTCATGACCTTCTCCGAAGATTTCAGGATTTCTAATGCTCTCGATACGGATCCGAAATCTCCGGGCAGTGCTCCCGTCAAGAGTCCTGATCAGTGAAGAGTCTGAGCAGGCCGGGACACCCGATGTTCGAGCCGAATCCAGATTTCCAATCCTCCATAAGAAGCTTCCGGTGCGAGGTTCACTTGAAGATAGGATTTCGAATTCGGAACCATCGTGCATTAATTTTATTCTTACGTTTCCGACGTCTGCGGTTGAAGTCCAGTTAATGGTCAAAGGTTCTGTGATAAAATGCGTTGTTCCTGAAGCGGAAGGGGTCAAAACCGTAATGACGCCGATGGGTTCAGCAACAATCGGTTCCTGAATGCAGAAGGGCTCGCTTTCAGCCACCAGAGTATCCCCTCCATAAGGATGATCCGGAGTCAGGACTCGAACCGTGTATCCGCATCCCGGGGTGGCGGATTCCGGAATATGCCAGGGGATTCGATATGTCCTGGTTGAGTTGTTAAATTCGGGACGGGTAGCTTCATTAAAATAAAAGTTATAATGATCTCCGGATAACGGAGCACCATCCCGCCGGATATTGACATCCCATCCGATGCGCGCCGGAAAATGAGTCGGATAAACCCTCCAGCGGATGTTGTGATCTGAGTTCTGATACCAGGTTGGACCACTTTCAGGTTCGATGATCCGGATAGAAGCGGTTCCAGGAGGAAGCGAATCGTCTCCTCCAAGGTCTCGGATCGGGCCGATCTGAAAAAGCCAACTGTCCCCACGGCACTCAACCCCCTTAGAAACCCGAACGAAATAATTATTCCCATCAGGAGTGTCACGAGGGAAAGATAAATCCGATTCTGAAGCCGTAGCAGCCGCAGTCCCGAGAGGCCAGATTAAGTCTGAACCCTCCCTCCTGAGCGTGAGATCAAAATTGCCGCTTCCGGTACAATTATCCCCATGAGCATGCCAGATCGTGTGAATTGGAAATCCGCGGGTTTGATAGCTCCCTTGTAAGGGTTCAATGACGTCAATCCCGCTGTCTTCGCCAGGACCTTTGGGTGTTTTTCGCCTAGGTGGCATTTTATTGATTGATTCGGGTGATACAGGTTTCAGGTCGGTTTTGATGAAGGGTTTGAGCATGGCGACTTTTTGGGGGTCTCCTTTGACGTTTTCCAGTTTGACCCATACCGCTTCGATTTTATCGAGCTTCATGCCGGTGTCAAAGACAACTCCTTCGGTGGATTCAAAGCCTTTTCTCATGGGATCGACTTTGGCGAGGGGCCAGAACCGGTCCTGATCCTTGGATCTCACCTTAAGTCTTCCTTTTTGATAGTCGGATAATGTGAGATTTCCGGCACCGGTATTTTTCAGCCCCACATGGATCCGGTTTTCTTTAAGGTAGATTTTTTCAATGCTCAGATAAGGATCTTTAATCTGTTGAACCGGAGGTTTTAACGCTTGAGGAGGTTCCGGTTTTTTCCCGGGGGGTTTGAGGTCCGGATCCAGAGGCTTTGGAGCAGGAGGAGGCTGAGAGTCCGGCTTTTTAAACAGAGAAAGATACGGGGTGATATCGAATGCCCTGGTATATAACGTCTGCTTTTCATCATAGCTGGTAAACTGAAGCTGTTTACCGTCGGATTTTTCCAGATAGGGAGTGACGTCGAAAGATTTCCCCTTCCCCATTCCTCCCAGCCACCGGTATGCGGAGTGAATTTCGGTCTTTTGAGCCTCCCGGCTCAACTCCAGATAAAGACGGTCCCCCCTTTTAATCAGCTCAAACTCAATCTTTGGAAGGGGAGGAGAAGGAAGCGAGGGAGGCTGAGGGGACGGCTCATTCGGCTTCGGGGGATCCTTGTCCTGCTTTCCGGGAGAAGGAGTCGGAGCCGGCGAAGGAGTGGGCGCCTTGTATGGCACTTTCGGAGATATGTCGGCAGGCCCCTTCTTGGATCCATCCGCTCCATAAGACGATAACCCCCATATCAGTAAAACAGGGATCAGAATTAATATTGAGAAAATCCGCCTCATCATGAACTCCTTTGATCAGGATTATTGAATATAAGAAAGAGCCACCAGAGATTAAGGTCATAATAACATGGCACAAATGCCCAATCAGAAGTCAACTGAAGGCTATTTGTATTCCCAGGAAAATTTTTGCTTTTTCCCTTCTGCAATGGTCTTGCCGGTGTCATCAATCCCGGTCACTTGCCATGTATAGGCTTTCCCGGACTGGAAAAAGATGTTTAATGCCAGGGAATTTAAAACGAAATTGGGCTCAAATGTGCATGTTGAAAAAATGGGATTTTTTGTCTGATCATCCTGGAATTCAATGCAGTAGGCCTTAATTCCCTCACCTTTTTCCCACTGAAACTCCAGAGGGTCACCAGTTAAAACAGTCCCGTCTTTGGGGGCAAGCATATTGAGTGACAGGTGATTCACCTGGTCCTGGGCTTTTACAAAAAAGACAGCCTGGGGGAGTATAAACGAGATCCGTGGATTGGTGATCACGAGCCGGACTCTGTGACTTCCCACCTCAGCCGTAGAAAGGCCGGGTATTTCCGGGCTCTTCAGGGTTACGGTTTCCAGCGGGGAGGCGACATGACGGGTGATTCTTCCGATCATTCTTCCGTCCAGCTCCCAATATCCTTCCAGAATTCCGACACCAAAAGTATGGATCTCTGCCGATAGCCAAAGGCCGGGCTCTCCTTTGCTGACGGTTATTTTGGGCTGGCCGTTCTGAAAAAAGAGATGCAGGCGTTTGATTCGAAGCTCCGAAGCTGCGATGCAGATGGTTCCAATACCGGCAAGGATAGCGATAGAAAAAAGAACTTTTTTTACCATAAATCTCTCATAAACAAAGAGTGTTATGATCCGTTGAAATCAATTTCCCGTAAAGGTTCCACCTCCTGGCAGATCGACCAGGTTATTAGTTATGATATTTGTCGTTTTTGTATCCTTGGTTTCTGCCTTCCATCCCCAAGCTGAATATCCGAAAAGGTCAATAGTAATCTCCGGGTAATCTTTCGCATTTCCGTAATTCACCCCTTGAACCTTTAATGCAGGATTGAAATCGATACGGAGTTCAAGTTCATCGCCTGGTTGGTAAATCTTCGAAGCATCATATTTCAAACGTTTTGATCCGCCGCCACCTTTAATTGAATAAGTATCATCCCAGATAGTTTTCCAATACATATACTTTGGTCCCTGAGTGTTTTCAGATACAAGTGGGTTTCCGATGAGGCATTTTATGGCCAAAGCTCCAAAATCAGGATGCCCCCATTGACCATCTCCAAGCTTAAATTGAGAGTCTGTGTCGGCTTTAACAATTACAGACACGGACGTGACGCAATAGGAAAGGTCAGGATTCGGAGGGTTGGGGCATCCCCACATATTACTGCCGTATTGTATGGATTTAATTTTAAATGCAGCTTTTGCGGGGGTCGGAAAAAATGCCTTAGGGTTTACCGCGCCTGGAGGATCTTGTGGATTTTTAGGATGTATATAAAAATGCGTGCTCTTCCCATAGAAACACACATCAGGTTTACCAGGTGAAGGAGCACAACACTCGATACCTATATAGCACTCTCCAGATTTACCATATTTTCCCGGTTCAACCCACCAGTCAAACACAAACCCATAATTGCTAATGCTTCCTTCGTAGAGTAATGGCTTCCCAGTCGCCCATGGACCTGTTCCCTCCATAAGTGAAATAGTGCATCGCCGCCATCCCCAAAATTCATTAACATTGGGCCAGTCCCACCGAATATAATAAGTGGCTTCTTCAGGGATATATTCGCCAGGATTGGATGGAGAAATGATGATAATATCCGGAGCAGTGGGCGCTTTCAGCTGTGTAAACTGTAATGGTTCGGACTCTTTAATTGCAAAAGCAGCGCTATCGCCTTTCACAACATTATCAGTCGTTTGGACTCTAATCACATACTTACCTATCCTTGAGAGCGAGGGAATATCCCAATCGAACATTCCATTATTGGTTGTACTTTTTGTGATGACAGTGGCCTGTCCGGCATCAGCAAGATGGGGTTGTCCTTCAGGGTAAAGGATGACTTTCACTTTAGTGTCCATCTCCCCCTCTCCCTTCCATTTGATGGAGAATTTGGATCCTGGCTTTAAGATTGAACTTGCATCGGGCGAGGTCACCTTAATGGAGATCGTGCTGGCCGAGTATTCAGGGGGTGCAGGAGGAGGCATTTTTTGGGCCGGGGTTAGGGGTTTGTCGGACTTCTGAGACTCGGGTTGCTTTGGTGCAACGGGAGGGATTTGTTTTAACCCGGGTTTTGCGAGGAACTGCTGATCGGTTTTCAGAGCGATGAAACGGCGCTCTTCGCTCTCCCCCGAAGGCTTGCCCTCTTTATCAAATCCCTTGACCCGCCAATAAATATCCTGTCCATTTGTCATTTTCATCATAAGGATGGGTTTTGGGATACTATATTCGGTGTTTTTGACTTCTGCCGAAAATATCGGGTCCCCTTGGCTTGTCGAAGCGAATTCGATGCGATAGAGAAGATCAGGTCTGGGACGGCTCCATCTGAATTTGACGGTTGAAAGATCCCCTTTTGCGTGATCATCAGGATCTATCAAGATGATGGAGAGCCGGCTTTCCGTCATGACGTGAAAGATGGCGATCGGAAAGTCGATGTCCAGTCTTGGCTGATTCACCACCAGTCGGACCCGATGGTCTCCCTCATCAAAAGTGCGCAGGGGCGTAGCGTCCGGTGTTTCAATCGTCAGAGTCTGCTCCCGTGCATGATCCACATGTTTCACTACCCGGGAAAAAAGGTTCCCGTCCACCTCAAAATAACAGTTAAGCACTCCCCGCCCGATGACGCGAATGTCGGCAAAGGCCTGGAGGCGTTGATTCCGTTTTACCGTGATCTTAGGCTGTTGATTTTCGAAATAGAGACGGATTCCGGTGATTTCCAGGGAAGCAGCCGAATCCAAAGCCGTTGTAAAAGAGACTGAAGAAGTCGCGGAATTCGTGACCTCCGAAGACCATGTTCTTTCGAAGGTGAATTTCGAAAATCCAAGTTCAGCAGCCCTGCGAATTACGGAAAGAGGGATGGAAAGGGTTTCGGAATACTGGCCTGACCCGTTTGTCAGATGGAGGCTGGCGGGCATATTGCTTTCGCCGACTGTCTGGCCTCCGGCTCGAAAAACCCCTTTTGGGGATGAAATGACCGCTCGGATTCCTGAATGTGAAGTAAAGCTGTAAGTGATGTTCCGGGTCGCCTGTTCATCGCGACGGAGGCTGAAGAGATTCGGAGTCTCGCGAACCGAAAGGGGTGCCGGATTCACAATCAGAGAGTAAGGGCACTGAACATATTGCTGGGCAGCGTCTTCAGCTTTAACCTGAAAGGAAAAATTTCCTTTTACCAGGGGAGTTCCTGAAATTAGTCCGGAGAGGCTTAAGGTCAGCCCCTGGGGAAGGCTCCCGAAGTTTCCGCCTCCGGAGACGAGATAGTATCTCATCCCCTGAGTTCCTCCAAGAATGGAAAGCTGATGCTGATACGGCAAACCTGCAGTGGCTGGAGGAAGGGCCGATTGGGAGGAGCATGAGGGGCTTACGGACAACAGGAGATTGCAGTCTGAAGATTGTCCGGTTCCATCTTCAACCCGGACGGTGATGAGAAACCTCCCGCTTCCCTTTGGAACTCCGGAAATCATTCCGGATCGACTCATTCCCAATCCTTCAGGGAGATTGTATGCTGCGCCGCCTCCTCGTATTGGATGATAAGTATATGGGGGGGTTCCCCTTTGAACATCAAGCTGGTGACGGTAGTAGAGTCCGGTTTTTGCCGACGGAAGCGTTAGATTGTATGGGCACAAGATCGGCCTTTGCGGCGGGGCCGGTGGAGCAGGGGGCGTTGGAGACGGCGGAGATGGTGGGGATGGCTGCGGCTTATAACCAGGCCCCCCTGGAACATCTGGAATATTGGGGAATTGCTGATCCTGCGCAACAGTAAAAGAACGGATTCCAGTCCGATTGAAATCCGGATTTGCAAGATAA
>JBFMEI010000028.1:0-12593 GCA_040753295.1 Thermodesulfobacteriota bacterium
GAATCCCACAGTGGAAGCGGATGTTATTCTCGAGTGCGGGGCTTTGGGTCGGGCGGCGGTTCCATCCGGAGCATCCACCGGAACCCGTGAGGCACTCGAACTGCGCGACAAGCGTTCCAGGCGATATGATGGAAAGGGTGTCCTGACTGCCGTAACCCATATCCATAAAGCCATTGCTCCGGCAATCTGCGGCATGGATGCCTCAGATCAGATCGCCGTGGATCGGCGGATGATCGAGCTGGATGGGACCCCCAACAAATCGAAGCTGGGAGCCAATGCCATTCTGGGCGTCTCCATGGCAACGGCCAGGGCCGCGGCATCGGCTTATGGGCTGCCGCTCTACCGGTATCTCGGCGGGATGACCGCCCGGTGGCTTCCCCTTCCCATGATGAACATCATCAATGGGGGCGCTCATGCCGCCAATACCTTGGATATTCAGGAATTTATGATTGTTCCCATCGGTGCCGAATCCCTTTCCGCGGCAGTCCGGATGGGTGCAGAGACCTTTCACATGTTAAAAAAGTTTCTGAAAGGAAAAGGCCTCAATACCGCTGTTGGGGATGAAGGAGGGTTTGCTCCGGATCTGAAATCGAATGAAGAGGCGGTTCAATGCATCATGGAGGCCATCACTGCAGCGGGCTACAAGCCCGGCCTGGACATCGGAATCGCACTGGATGCTGCGGCAAGTGAATTTTATGAGAATGGAAAATATCATCTTAAATCCGAAAAAAAATCTCTGACTGCAGAAGCGATGATCGATTATTACGAAGGACTGGTTCAAAAATATCCGATCCTTTCCATTGAAGACGGCCTTGCCGAGGCGGACTGGAAAGGGTGGGAACAGATGACGAACCGGCTGGAGAGCTTTATTCAGCTTGTCGGAGATGATATTTTTGTAACAAATCCCAAAATATTTAAGAAAGGTATCGAAAAAGGGATCGCCAACGCGATTTTAATCAAATTGAATCAGATCGGGACGGTCACGGAGACCCTTGAAGCCATTGATATGGCCAAGGATGCCGGATATTCGACGGTGATTTCTCACAGAAGCGGAGAGACCGAAGATACCTTTATTTCAGATCTGGTGGTTGGGGTGAATGCCGGCCAGATCAAGACTGGATCCCTGTCCCGGAGCGATCGGGTTGCCAAATATAATCAACTGATTCGGATCGAAGAGGAGCTTGGAGAAGGAGCCCGTTTTTCAAAAGAGGTTTTATAACGGAGGCGATAAAATGGGGAACAGCACCAAGTTTATTTTTGTGACCGGCGGTGTTCTTTCATCATTGGGAAAAGGTCTGGCTTCTGCTTCCATCGGAGCCCTTCTGGAAAGCCGCGGACTCACCGTAACCCTTCAGAAACTCGACCCGTATATCAATGTGGATCCCGGGACCATGAACCCTTTTCAGCATGGGGAGGTTTTTGTCACAGATGACGGCGCGGAAACCGATCTGGACTTGGGGCACTATGAGCGGTTTACCTGTGCCAAGCTCGGGCGTGATAACAACTTTACATCCGGAAAAATTTATCATTCGGTGATCACGAAGGAAAGAAAAGGAGAGTATCTGGGAGGGACGGTCCAGGTGATTCCCCATATCACCGATGAAATCAAAAGCTGCATCCGAAAGGTCGCCCATGATGTGGATATCGTCATAGTCGAGATCGGCGGGACGATCGGAGACATTGAAAGCCTCCCCTTTCTGGAGGCGATCCGGCAGTTTCGAGCCGATGTGGGGAAGGAGAATACCCTCTATATCCACCTGACACTGGTCCCTTATATCGCTACAGCCGGAGAGGTCAAGACCAAGCCTACCCAGCACAGCGTCAAGGAGCTCCGCAGCATCGGAATTCAGCCTGATATTCTTCTCTGCCGGACCGACCGGTATCTGTCCAAAGATATCAAATCCAAGATCGCCCTGTATTGCAATGTGGGGGTGGAAGCGGTGATTACCGCAAAGGATGTGGACTGTATCTATGAAGTACCTCTTATCTTTCACAAGGAAGGACTTGACGACCGGCTTGTTGAAATTCTCCATATCTGGACAAGGGCGCCGAGGCTTGAGACCTGGGAGGAACTGATCCAAAAAATCAAAACACCCGCGTATGGTGTCGATATCGCCATTGTGGGAAAATATACGAATCTGACCGAATCCTACAAAAGCCTGAATGAAGCCCTGAGGCATGGAGGAATCCCAAACAACTGCAAGGTGAACCTGGTGTTCATCGACTCGGAAACCATCACCCGGGAAAACGCAGCCGAAACCCTTTCCAAAGCCCACGGAATTCTGGTTCCGGGCGGATTCGGTTCCAGGGGAATTGAAGGGAAAATACTGGCAGCCCGGTATGCCAGGGAAAACCGTGTTCCTTATTTTGGAATATGTTTGGGGATGCAGGTGGCTGTAATCGAATTTGCCAGAAATGTTGCAGGGCTTCCCAGAGCCCACAGTTCTGAGTTTGATCTGTTGACTCCTCATCCGGTGATCTATCTGTTGACCGAATGGCTGGATGATAAGACCGGAACCGTGCAGAAAAGGGATTTGACCTCGGACAAAGGCGGAACCATGCGGCTTGGAGCGTATCAATGCCGGGTTCAGAAAGAGACCTTTGCCTATGAGGCATACGCGGCCGAAACCATTTCAGAGAGGCACCGGCACCGGTATGAGTTCAACAACGCCTACAGGGAAAAGCTTGTTGAAAACGGGCTTGCGATCAGCGGTGTTTCTCCGGATGGGGAACTCGTGGAGATGATCGAGCTAAAAAACCATCCCTGGTTTGTGGGGTGCCAGTTCCATCCGGAATTCAAATCCCGCCCCATGGATCCCCATCCGCTCTTCAGGGAATTCATCAGGGCTTCCCTGAACCGGGCAAAAACTTAGACCTGTTTCCGGTCAAGCTCGCTTCTGACCGCCCTTCCCAGGGTTTTCATCAGGTAAGGTTTTTTGACGTAAGCCCCAGCTCCGATGCGCTGGGCTTCCCTGACGCGGTCGGTTTCGGAGAATCCGCTGGCAATGATGGCTTTCTGTCCGGGATTGAGTTTCAGAATCTCCTGAAAAGTTTCAAGGCCGTCCATCCCCGGGTCCATGATCATATCGAGCACAATGAGATCGACTCTATGGGTTTTGAGATAGTTCAAGGCGGTTTCACCGCTTGAAACCGATTCGACGTGATATCCCAGTTCGGTTAAGATCCGGCATGCGATATCCCGCTGCTCCTCAATATCATCAACGATCAGGATCCGTTCATCCCCTTTGAATTCCCGGATATCCGACACAACTTTTTGTTCAGCTCTGACGTTTCGGGCTGCCGGAAAATAAAGGTCTATCCTTGTTCCGTTTCCCGGGGAGGTATGGATGTCGACGAATCCGTGATGATCTTTGAGTGTTCCCCAAACCACCGCCATCCCCAAACCTGTCCCGCTTCTTCCCATCACCTTTTTGGTATAAAAGGGTTCGAAAATTTTTCGCAGATCTTGATCTGAAATTCCGATCCCTTTATCTCCCACACTCAGCAGGATATATTCTCCGGGAGGAATCTGTTCATACCCGATTAAAGGGTTTTCCAGAAGTCTGTTTTCCGTGATAATGGCGATGGTTCCCCCATCCGGCATGGCCTCAGCCGCATTGGAAACCAGATTCATCACGGTTTTGGAAAGGTGCACCGGAGAACCCACCATGTTCATGAGATCCGGAGATAAATCGATGTTGATTCCCACAGCAGGATGAAATGTCAGAAGCTTTTCGCATTCCGGACTTTTGATATAATCCTTAACGATCCGGTTGAGGTTGATCGGTTCGGTCACCACAACCCCCCGTCTTGCCAGGGTGAGCATGTCCTGCACAATGGCGGCCGCTTTTTCTCCGGATTTCCGGATGGTGAGAAGCGGCTTTCTCATGGGACTTGTTTCCGGCATATCCATGAGGAGCAATTCCGGGTAGCTGAGCAATCCGCCCAGAACATTATTCAGATCATGGGCAACGCTTCCGGCAAGGGCTCCGACCGCCTCCATTTTTTGGGCCCGGCTTAACCGCTCTTCAAGGGCAATTGCAGCTTCCTGAGCGGCTTTTCGTTCGGTAATGTCAACCGCATGGATGAGAATCGCTTCTCTCTCCTTATGAGGAATAACCGCTGCCAGGACTTCAAACCAGATTCGTTTCCCGGTCTTGGTGAGGACCCGGCACTCGAAATGATCTGTACGGGCCTCCCCCTTTTCAAGAGAAAGGAGCTTGCTCCGGATCTGTTCCCGGTCTTCAGGGTCGATCAGATCCAACAGATTGACATGCAGTATTTCATCCGATGAATATTCCAATGTTTGAAGCGCTCTCCGGTTGGCATAGTGTAAAACGTTTCCGCGAATTGTAATGATGTTGGCCAGGGAATGTTCAGATATGATCCGGTACTGCTCTTCAGAGGTTTTTAGCTCGGATAAGATGGATCGGATTTTCTTCTGATCTTCGGCAAGGTTTTGGATCATCATGTTGAAAGCGGATGCCACCTGCCCGATTTCATCCGGCTTGTGGATCTGCACAGGTTCAAAATTTCCTGTAGCGACCTTTTTGACCGCAGCGATGATGTTATTAAGAGGTCGATCAATTCGAAATTTAAATAAAAGAAAGACTGTTAAAACGATCGCCGTCATCAGGCCGAAGGCTCCAGTGGCGATGATCCTTCGACTCACGATGATGGGGGCCTCGTAATTTTTTTTTGAAATCAGGCTGATGATATGCCATTTCCAGAATGGAAAATAGCGGTACTGCAATAAATAATTCTCCCCCCAAAGCTGTGAAAAAAAAACAGGGGAGATGTTGTTTTCGAGAGGCAAGGGGAACAAAGAATTATCCGGAACTCGAAAGGTGCTTCCGACTATGGTCTTACTATCTTCAACAACAATGATCTCAACGCCGGGAAAATCTATTTGATAGGATTTGATTTCTTCCAGAGCTTTTATCTTTGACGCGGTATTCATAGCCGGATCGTGTTCGAGATGTAAATCCATAAGATCCGAGAATCGCTCATCACAGGTGGCAAGCCCCATGTGGCTGTAATGGAGAAGGTTGGAGTGAATCGGCTCTTTCAGCAGATCCGAGAGCGGTCGGGTGATCAGGAAGGTGGAGATGAAGAGAACCCCCATCCCGGCAATAATCGTAGGAACAAGAATGGCCAGAAGAATTCGATTTTTAAACATGAAATGATTCCCTTCTCATTCGATGGAAGGGTTATTTTATCGGGCCGAATTTGGGATTTGCCGTTTTCATATGAAGCGGATATAAAATTTCCTTTTTTCCATTTTGCCACTGGATCAGAATGATTTCGTGGCCGATCTGCCTTCCGGAATAATCGACCTTGAACCGGCCGATAACCGTCACGGTGTCTAAGGAACGGACAAAATCCCGAAGAGTTTTTTGATTCAGGGTTTTGGTTTCTGATACCGCTTTTTCAAGAATCTGACATGCGGCAAAGGCGTCTCCGGCATGATAGGAAGGGGATTTGCCGCTAAATTCGGTGAAGTCCTTGATGAATTGAACGGTTCCGGGAAAAGGGAGACGGGAATCGGCTTCCCATTGGGAAGGACCAAAAATCCCCTCTGCGCTCTCTCCCACAACCTTTGGAAAATTCGGTAACGCCGGAGCAATGGTCATGGCAAGGGCTCTTGGCCGGTATCCGATTGTTTTCATGAGCTCAATAAACCGGTAGCAGTCCTGGGGATACGCGCAGAAGATAAGAGCCTGGGTGTCGACAGCCGAAACTCTGGAGAGAAGGGGCTTGAGTTCTTTTTCAGGGTCGGAAAATCCTTCATGAAGGCTAATTTTGAGGCCGAACCGTTTCGCCCAGTCCGCGGCTCCTCTGGCTGCCGAAATATTGAATTCGCTTTTCTCATAAAGAATAGAAACCGATTCGAACCCGTTTCGTGCGATAATATCCAGAAATCCGATAAAGTATCGGTCCGAGAGAGCATGAACGCCGGCAATATACTGGAAGTTGCGATCCCAAATTTTTTCACCAGAAGCTGCGGCCGCCACCATGACATATTTATAGCGTTCTGTAACTTCCGAAGCCGCCATGGTGAGGGTCGTCCCGTAAGGAGAGAGAATCAGATCCACTTTGTCTTGTTTTATAAGTTTTTCATATAACGCCTTGACCTGTTCTTCGCTGCTCTGATCATCATAGAGGGTCAGCTTGACGGGTTTTCCGAGTAATCCGCCCCTGGCATTCACCTGTTTTTCCCAGAGCAGATACGCATTTTTCATCATCTCGGACGGTTCGATGAATTTACCGCTTCCGGACAGGACCGCACCGATCTTGATTTCCGGTCCGGCTGCAAGGGAGATGCGTAAGGAAAAAAAGAGAATTCCAATGAGAATTAAAAAGATTCGATTACCCATGCTCAAGTTCCTCGGAGAGCAGGATTGCTTCGGCAATGTGGCGGATCGGTTTTCTCGAATCCATGCTCCTTCTTTGAAGCCATCGAAAGGCTTCTTCACCGGTCTTGTTCCGCTTTTTCATCAACACCTCTTTTGCCCGCTCCACCAGTTTTCGGGTTTCCAATTCCTCCTGGATAACCTTGGTTTTGACCATGAGCTCTGTGTTCAGAATGGCCGCTGCCGCCTGGTTTGCAACGGTGGTGATCAGGTTGATTTCCGTTTTCGAAAAGAGATGAGGTTCGGCGGTAAAGCAATTGAAGACCCCGATCACCCGTCCGTCTTTGACTTGCAGGGGGACGCTCAGCATGGAGACGAGTCCCAGCTTTTTAGCCATTTCCTTCTCTTTGAACCTGGGCTCTTCAAGAACATTTTCCACCATGAGCGGCTGCTTATGCGTGGCCACATACCCGACAACCCCTTCATCCATTCCCAGGGAACGGTCCTGAACATAGTCCGGATCAATGGCCTGAGTGGCCTTAAGCCGGATCTTTTTCGGGCTTTCTCCTTCGTCGATGAGCCACAGAGAGCAGATCTCGACTCCGGTCACTTTGGCAGTCACCATGACGATCAATTTTAAAATGTCTTCAATATAAAGATCAGAGGTTATGGCTCGACTGATGTCCATGAGACCTTTGATGAATTTGTCGTAGGTATCGGGAATAATCGTATCCATGAAATACCGTTCTTTGATGAAAAAATGTTATTTAATACGATGAATCTTTTCGAAAAGCAAGAGATCTATGAACCTAAATTGAGCGGTTGAAGAAAAGTCTTAATTCGGGATGCAACGAGGTGAGGAGTGGTTCCGGAAAAACAGATCTTGTTTTCACAATCCCGTTTTCCATTTTCAAAGCAGGGAGGACAATCGGTATCTGGCCGGAGCGTTTCAACCCTCTGCCCCAGGGGACGCCATCTTACCGGATCCGAAGGGCCGAAGATCGCCAGGGTTGCCATCCCCAGGTATGCTGCAAGATGGGTCACTCCGGAATCATTTCCTAAAAACCGCGCGCCTTCTTCAAAAAAATCGACAAACTCCAGGATCTCACTGATCAGCCGATTTTCAAAATCGGATCCGGATTGGATGAGAGACTCCTGCAACTCATACTCCGCCGGCCCGAAAATAAAAACCGGCTCCAGGCCTAGGGATCGGAGAAGGTGAGCGGTTTTAATAAAATTAGGAAACGGCCACATTTTTTCACGGCTTCCGGCACCGGGATGAATCCATACCCGATTGGACAAGACTCTCTTTATCGGCTTGCCCCAGGTGCAAAAAAATTCTTCAGAAGAAAGGACGGGAGGAGCGATCACCCCTGAGGAAAAAAATTGAGACAGAAGATATCCGGCGACATGGATTTTCAAACCGGCCTCAGGCCGCGGCGGAATTCGGAAAACTGGAATATCAAGTTGTTCCTGAATATTGTTAGACAAGAAATCGGAATAAGAGAAGAGGAGAATCGCATCATAAGATTTTAATAATTCTTTCATCCGGTTGGCCATTGAATCCGAATAAAGGGAGACGAATTCTTGAGACTCCAATGCAAATCCTTTTTCCGAAAATCCTAAGGCACAGGTTAAATCACCAAGGGATCTCCGGCAGAGGAGGTGGATGTTATAAGAATTGAGTTTAAGGGTTTCCAGGATCGGATAGGTCAGGATAAGGTCTCCAAGGGCACCGTGATGAATCACCAAAATGCTGGACGTCGACATACTCTCTCTATCCGGATCTTGGAATTTTATTCATCATGTAAGCCTGAAACCGGAGATTTCCGACTTTACCCATAACAGCTCCTTTGGGGGATTTCCCTGCCGATGTCCCGATGATTACCGATTGGGTAAAATGATATCGGATTTTAACATGAAATCAAAGGACTTTTCCCTCAATTCGGGAATTAAAAAAAACGGGAAAAACCTTGACACAATTGGAAAGATTATATAGTTATCCTAAAATAGTCTTCATACAATATGTTGTGTATCTTAAAAATTATGAAACAAAACGGAGAGTATCTTGTCTAACTCCCTATAGACGAATAAAGGTGATGGTATGCTTTCACAAGAAATCGATATATTAGGCATGATCGCCAATGCCGGCATCATGGTCAAGTTTGTCCTGTTGCTCCTCCTGTTTTTTTCCATCACGTCGTGGGCGATTATTATCATCAAATATCGATTTGTCCGAAAAGCATTTAAAGAATCGACTTTTTTTTCCGATTTTTTCTGGAAAAGCAGGGATTTTTCAGAAGCGTTTACCAAGGCCAAACAATTGGAGGTAAGTCCCGTAGCCAGGCTTTTTCGAGTCGGGTATACCGAACTCAAAAAACTTGCTCAAACCGGTTCATCCCAGTCTGTAATGTCGGATTCGGCCTCTCTTGGGGGAAAGATTATGGGGATCGACAATGTCAAACGGGCGTTGCGTCGGGCCATTACCACTGAAACCACCCGAATGACCCGGATGGTTCCGTTTCTGGCAACAACCGGGAATACAACCCCGTTTATCGGCCTGTTCGGGACCGTATGGGGGATCATGGGATCGTTCCACGGAATCGGACTCAGGGGTTCGGCAAGCCTTGCCGTGGTTGCTCCGGGAATTTCCGAAGCTCTGGTGGCAACAGCAGCCGGTCTGGCCGTTGCGATTCCGGCGGTTATTGCCTTTAACTATTTTATGCATAAAATTCGGATCATTGAATCTGAATTGAACAGTTTTTCCGATGATTTCCTGAATATCGTCGAGCGGGATCTGATCCGAATCAAGGAGAAGACAGAATGATGACCGGCGGAAATAATGACGGATTCATGTCCGACATCAATGTAACCCCTTTCGTGGATGTCATGCTGGTGCTGCTCATCATCTTCATGGTGACCGCACCCATGATGATCCACGGCGCCAATGTGAGTCTGCCGAAAGCGACCCTTGATCCCATTTCATCTGAAAAAGATCACCTTCTGGTTACTATTGATGCAGCCCAAAAAATCTATATCAATGAGTTTAAGGTGGATGTGGATTCCTTGAAGGAGAAGTTGTCGAAGGTTCTTGAAAACCGGATCAGCAAGGAGGTTTATCTCCGGGCGGACAAAGGAATTCCTTATGGAATGGTTGTACGCGTAATGTCCGAGATCAAAGGTGCGGGTGTTGAAAAACTCGGGATGGTGACCGAACCTGCTCAAAAGTCGGAAAAGCCTGAAAAGGCAGTCAAAGAAAAAAGTGTCAAGCCTAAACCGAAATGAACCCGGAATCTGAAAGCAGATCTTTTTTTTTCAACAGCCCGGAAAACGGATACCGGCCTTTTCTTCTGACGTATGCGGTTTCTGCAGGGTGTCATCTGGTTTTTTTTGCTATCTTTATCCTGGCTCCAATGGCAATGCCGGAAAGAAAATGGTCTCCTTCAGTGGTGAATGTGAGCCTGGTTTCCATCCCCTTGCCCGGGGAAAGAGGAACTCCCGGGCCTCCGATCAAAAAAGAAGAGCTCCCTGAGATCAAGAAGAAGGAAGCACCAAAACCGGTCCCTAAGCCGGTAAAGGAAGAGGTGCCGGTGAAAGCGGAAAAAGCCGAGGAGGCGATTCCCCTCACACCCAGGAGCCCGGTTAAGCTTTCATTAAAAAAAAAGACATTTCAGGCTTCAAAGGCTATTGAAAGCGCTATAAAAGAGATCGAAAAAAAAGCGGACGAGATTAAACCGAATGAGCTGGCAAAAGCACTTGACAATCTCCGGCAAAAGGTCGACACCAGAGACCGGAATCCAGGGACCGGAACCGGAGGAGGCGGCGAGGGTGGAGGTAAGGCGCCGGAGCAGATGGATTTTTATAAAGTTGAAATCGCCTATCAGATTCAAAAAAATTGGGCATTTTCCGAACAATTGGCCGGCGGACGAAAGGATTTGTCTGCCAGGCTCGTTATTAAAATTTTACAAAACGGAAATATTCAGGAAGTATTTTTTGAAACCAAATCCGGCAACGACTATTTTGACGATTCGGCTTATAAGGCGATTCAGAAATCAAATCCGCTGCCACCGCTGCCTCCTGGGTATTTGCGTCCGTTTTATGTTGTGGGATTGCATTTTACACCGTCCGGTTTAAATTGAATTCAAAAGCGATCGGGCGGAGATATTATCCGGGGGTTATTGAATGATCAGGGATCTCAAGCGATATCTTAGGATTCTGGCGGTTTCTTCAGGAATTCTGCTCTGGGGACTCATTTCTGCCGTATCCGGTTTTGAATTTATTGATATCAACAATCCTTTTTTACGAAAAATCCCGATTGCCGTTCCGTATTTTAAAGCCAAATCGAATCTGAAATCCGAAATCGCGGCAGCCCAGGACGGACCTCAGCTTCTTGGTGAGACCCTTTCCTTTATCGGATTTTTTAAAGTCCTTGACCGGGGCGCATTCCTGGAAGACCCTCAGAGCATGGGAATTGAAACCGCTGAGGTTAATTTCAAGAACTGGATCGACATCGGTGCGGATCTTCTGGTTACCGGCGGGATCAGTATCCGGGGAGAATCGATCGAAATGGAGTTGAGGCTTTTCGATACCTTCAAAGGGAAAATGCTGGTGGGAAAACGGTATGACGGAGCCGCAAAGGACCAGCGAATCATGATCCGGCAGTTTTGTGATGAGATCCTTTATGCGTTGACCGGAAAACAGGGTGTCTTTGGAAGCAAGATTGCTTTTGTGTCGAATCAGACCGGAAATAAAGAAATCTATATTTGCGATTTTGACGGGACCAATCCCCGGCAATTTACCCGGAATAAGGCAATCACGCTCTCTCCAGCCTGGTCGGCGGATGGGAATTGGATGGCGTATACCTCGTATGTGAAAGGGAAGCCCGATCTTTTTATCCGTCATCTCAAAGAAAACCAGAATACCCGCATTGAGCACGAAGGATTGAATATCACCCCTGCATGGCATCCCAGGAGATCAGAACTGGCGGCAACCCTCTCCTTTTCCGGAGATCAGGAGATTTATCTGTTGACTCAAACCGGAAAAGTAATTAAAAGATTGACTCAAAGCAGCGGAATCGATGTTTCACCCAGCTGGTCGCCGGACGGCACACGATTTGCGTTTGTATCCAAACGATCCGGAACACCACAGATACACATTCAACACATGGATTCGAATCAGGTTGAACGGGTGACATTTTACGGCAAGCATAATACCCAGCCGGCATGGTCGCCTTCAGGGGATCGAATCGCCTATACATCCATGGAAAAAGGGGAAACCAATATTTTTACGGTGGGAACCGATGGAAAAAATCCGGTCCAGCTTACCCATCATGCCAGGGATAACGAATCTCCCACATGGTCTCCGGACGGCAACTTAATTGCATTCAGCTCAAACCGGGAAGGCAAGACCCGGATTTACGTCATGACGGCATTTGGAACCGACCAGCGGAGACTCTTGACCATGGCGGGAGAGCAGACCAATCCCCAATGGTCACCCAGAATCGTCAATATTTACTAATGTTCATCAATAAGGCAAAGGAGGAAACAATGAAACAGAGAGTGTGGGTCGTTCTGGCTTTGGTGATGATCGTTCCAGGATTATTGTTCGTCACATCCTGCGGGAAGAAGAAAATTGCTTCAGATCCTACCGGAACCGAGTCTTCAGGGGCGGAAATCGGAAAAAAAGGGACTGGGACCGGCGCAGGCGAAAAAGGAAAAGAAGCCGGTGCCGGGAAAATGACTGAAGAGGAATTGGCGAAGCAGAGAGCTTTGGAAGAGCAGCGGCGAAAGGAAGAAGAGGCAAAACGGAAGCTGGCTGAAGAGAAAGCGCGTTTTGAAAATGAAGATGTCTATTATGAATTTGACAGCGCAACCCTTCTTCCTGTGGCTCAGGAAATTCTTAAGAAAAAGGCAGCCTATTTAAAAGCCAATCCGAAGATTAAAGTGGTTATCGAAGGGCACTGTGACGAAAGAGGAACAAACGAATATAACCTTGCACTGGGTGACCGGAGAGCCAAGAGTGCATTGTCGTTTATGGCCAATATCGGTGTTGAATCTTCCCGGATGTCCGCCATCAGCTATGGTGAGGAAAGACCCGTCGATTCAGGGCATACTGAAGAAGCCTGGGCCAAGAATCGAAGAGCTCATTTTGTAATCGAATAATTATCGGTTCGGTTCGGGGGCGGCGGTTTTTTCCACCGCTCCCTTCAACCAGGCTATTCCAGCTCTTTCCGGATCGACC
>JBFMEI010000029.1:0-12161 GCA_040753295.1 Thermodesulfobacteriota bacterium
TTGATCCATCCGGTCATGGGCGGGGCAATCAACGCTCCGATAAAGTTAACGGAATTGGTGAATCCATAGCAGGTCCCCTGAATATGATGCGGAACGATGTCGGAGATAAGCGCATAGAACGCCCCCCAGTGACCCCAGGCAAAAAATCCGATACAGAAAATAATGACCGCACCCCAATACGGGCTCCATTTTAAACGGATGGCCGCCCCCATGAGCAGCATCAATAATGCGATGGCGCAAAACTGGGCCCCGATCAGCCCTTTTCTTCCCATGTTGTTTTTAACCATGATATCGCTGATCCAACCGGTCATCAGCAGTCCCGGAATGGCTGAAATGCCGATAAGGCCGCTTAAAACCGATGACGCGGCAAGGGTTCCGACGCCCAGTTCTTGAAAGATTGCCGGGCCCCAGGTTCCGGCCATCCATACGGCATAAACTCCGGGAATTCCCCCGATATAAAGCATCCAGAGATCCGTCTTTTTAAAAAGGATGGAATAAGGAACCTGTGGGCGGCTGTTTGAAGAATTACTGACACACGATTTCGGCTCTTTGATGTATTTTAAAATCAGAATGCCGGCAGCAAAGGAAGGAAGGGAAAAGAAATAAAAGACATACCGCCAGCCTAAGGAAGAGGAGATCAACCCTGCCAGAACATATCCCAGGAACATTCCGGTTCCGAGTCCGATGAAGGAAAAGCTTTGTCCAAACCCCTGTTTTTCTTTAGGGGTATAATGACTGATAATGGGGCGATCGTTGCTGAAATAACTTCCTTGTCCGAGTCCGGTCAGAAATCGAAAGAGGAAAAGGGCGGCAAAGGATTCGGCAAATCCGGTTAGAACGGAGGAAACCGCCCACCAGAAAGTGCATACCACCAGGACCATTTTCCGCCCAAAACGATCTCCCAGGTGCCCTGCGGGAAATAACATCCCGGCATATGCATAGAACAGAGCGCTGGCGATCCATCCGGCCTGAGCATAGGTCAGATTCATCTCCTGTCGAATGGGAATCAGTACAGGGGCAAGACCGGATCGTACCATGTAATTGGCGATCCACCCGAAAATCATCACTCCCCAGACCTTATGATATTCCTTCCATGGCATGGAACAGGCGTTCCTTTAATAAAATAGAGTTCTGCCGGTTTATACCGCCCGGCTTCTTAAGAATCTTGCCGGAGCTATTGCGGCGTCCTTTTGTTTATCGGGATATAGGGATTAAGGGTCGGGCCGGTATAAATCTGTCTGGGTCGTGCAAGCCTCCAGTCAGGATCGTCCATGCTTTCTTTCCACTGGGCAATCCAGCCGGGGAGTCGGCCGATGGCAAACAGGACTGTGAACATACTGGTTGGAAACCCGATGGCCCGAAGAACAATGCCGCTGTAAAAATCGACATTTGGATAGAGATGATGTTCGATGAAAAAGTCATCTTTCAGGGCGATCTCTTCGAGTTCTTTGGCGATATCCAGAAGCGGATCGACAATCTTAAGTTTATTCAGAAGACCGTCACATATTTTTTTGATGATTTTCGCCCGCGGATCATAAGTTTTATAAACCCGGTGACCGAAACCCATGAGTCTGAAATCATCATTTTTGTCTTTTGCCCGTTCAACGAGCCGGTTGACGCTGTACCCTCTTGTCTGAACATCTGTAAGCATCTCGATGACCGACTGATTCGCTCCCCCGTGGAGGGGTCCCCAGAGCGCAGCGATCCCTGCCGAGATGGCCGCATAGAGATTCACCTTTCCGCTTCCGACGACCCTGACGGTGGATGTGGAGCAGTTCTGTTCATGATCGGCATGGAGAATCCAGAACACTTCCAATGCCCGAACGATCTCCTCGTCAATGACATACGGTTTTACCGGAGAATCGAACATCATATTTAAAAAATTGGCGCAGTAGGCCAAATCCGGCCTTGGATAAATCACTTTATGCCCACGGGAAATTTTATAAGACATGGCAGCCATGGTCCGGACCTTGGCTAAAAGCCGAGTGACCGTGATGTTGATCTCTTCTTCAGAAATCTGAAGTTCGGGATAAAAACTTCTCAAAGCGTTTACCATGGATGAGAGGATCCCCATGGGATGGGATGCTCTGGGAAAGTTCTGATAAAAAAGCTGCATATCCTCATGAACCAATGAATGGTCGTTAAGGAGCACGGAGAAGCGATTTAATTCAGCGGCGGTGGGAAGTCTTCCGTTAATTAGAAGGTAAGCGGTCTCCTTGAAGGTGGAGTACTCGGCCAATTCCTCAATGGGAATCCCCCGATAGCGCAGAATTCCCTTTTCACCATCCATGAATGTGATGGCGCTTCTGCAGCTTCCGGTATTGGCAAAGCCCGGATCATAGGTGATCAGTCTGGTTTTTTGCCTGAGCTCGGTGATGTCGATTCCTTTTTCCCCTTCTGTACCGATGATGAGCGGCAGCTCAAAGGTTTTTCCTTCGAATATGATTTTTACGGTTTCTCCCATTGAAACTCCTTGGTTGAGATCGTTGGTGTGGAAATAGATGCTATCTCTCTTTTTCAGGGCTAATACATCGAATTCTTTCCTTTTTCAAATAAAAATGACAGGGGTTTTAATAGCAGGTTAAAAGGGGGGAAAAGCCAACCGGATTCGATTTCAACAACCGGCCGGCCAAAGGCAAGCTCTCCGAAGAATATGTTCAAATGGTAATCCGTCATCGAATGGGTCGTGTTTACATCCTTCTGGTCGTATGATAGATATAAAACATCCCGGGCTGCCTGAAGGCGAAATAGCCGGAAGGATGGAAGGCAGATTCAGGTCACTTTTTGCGAATAAAGGATCGTCCCCATGTCTTTCAAAGAAAACCTCCTAAAAAAAATTGAGATCGATCATCTGGCACAAAAGGTCATCGATTCCATCGGTCCTTCAGGGAGTGATCGAAAAGCCGATCGGGAAACCATGCGACAATTGCTTCAGATGGGGCCTTATGAAATCCAAAAACATAGAGACCTTGAGCTGTTTCTTCTTGAGTTGGACGGCACCGGAAAAAAGATTCTGGTGTTGGATAATGAACTCCCCATCTATTCCACCAAAGTTGAGGATGTCGTATTGCGGAAAAGTCCGACCCTGAAAGAGATGCTCAGCATCCGGAACGCGGTTAAAATCCTCAATGACAAGGATGTCAAGCGCTGGACAAAAGAGGATTCGGTGCGAAAGGTCTGGGCAAGCCTTATCAGGCGGATCGATCTCGCTTTCATTGATTCCGACATCGAAGAAATCGAAAGCGACGGCACGGCTTCACTGGCGCGGGGCTATATGGCAGGTGTTGTTCAAGCCCTCACGCTCTTTGCCGAACTTCTTGAATACTCACCGGCACCAAAGCCCCTTGACGTCAGCCAATGTCATGTTTTCGGGAGGCAGGTTCAGAAATCAAATGGTGAAAAAGCCCTGATGCCGGTTTTGATTTATAATCGGATGCATAATTCTTTGACTCTGATGGAAGGACCTGTGGGAGTTTCAGATAAGGAAAGGATTGAAGAGATGCATCTGATTGCATCAGGGAAAAAAAAGGGGTTGAAAGAAGGCACCGAGGTTTTCACCATGCTAAAAGAGATGGTGATTCAAGAGAAAATGGAATGGAAAAAAAGAGTATGGTCCCGGATCGGGGAACCGATGGATGAGCCGGGCCATGGCCGCTGAACTTAAAATTTTCCCCGTCGGTAAAATTCAAAAAAAATCAGACGGTGTTTTTATTTATATTTACAGGAAATATCAGAAAGCCCTTGCAGGCCTTGAGCAGTTTTCCCATATCCATGTGTTGTATTGGTTCGACCGGAACGACACAAAAAAAATCCGATCCATCCTGCAGGTTCATCCCTGCAACAATAAATCAAACCCCCTGACCGGCGTATTTGCCACCCACTCGCCGAAAAGGCCCAATCTCATTGCGCTCTCCAGATGCCGTATTCTTTCGATTTCCGGGACTCTCATCCGGATCGATGATATCGATGCCTTCCATGGAAGCCCGGTCATCGATATTAAAAGCTACTTTCCCTATTCTGAAGCGGAATCGCATGTATGCACTCCGAAATGGGAAAGGAAAAAGAAGGAATCGAATGGAGACTGACCTTTCTGGACAGGTTGAGCATATCACTTACACCAACCAGGAAAACGGGTATACCATTGCCAGGATCAAAGTGACCGGATCCTCCCGTCTGGTGACGGTTGTGGGGACCTTTCCTGCTCCTGCTCCGGGAGAAATTATTCGGATGCAGGGGCATTGGACGACCCATCCCAGATATGGAGAGCAGTTTCAGATTTCAAGATATAAAACCGAGGTTCCTGCCACGGTCTATGGTATCCGTAAATATCTGGGGTCCGGGATGATCAAAGGGATCGGACCGGTGATGGCACAGAGGATTGTGGATCTCTTCGGCGGAAAAACCTTAAGGATTATTGAGCGTGAACCTGAAAAGCTCGACAATATCCCGGGAATCGGAAAAAAACGGATCGACATGATTCGAAAGGGATGGGAGGATCAGAGAGAGATCCGGGATGTGATGCTGTTTTTACAGTCCCATGGAATCAGCCCGGGGTATGCGGTTAAAATTTATAAGGCCTATGGCGACCGATCCGTTGAAGTCGTTCAATCAAACCCGTATCAGCTCGCCTTCGATATCTACGGGATCGGATTTCTTACGGCCGACCGGATTGCCGAAAAAATGGGAATCCCCAAAAATTCGGAGAAACGGATCGGTGCGGGAATCATTCATACCCTTCATCAACTGGCAGAAGACGGACATGTATTTTTTCCTTATAAGCAACTCAAGGAAAAGTGCCGTGAAATTCTATCCGTGGAAATCGGGGAGGTGGAAAGTGGGTTTGAATCCATGGTCAGGGAAGATCGAATCGTTATCGAACCCCTTGACCCCGGTTCAACGGATAATGGAGAGACTGACCAGGCTGTTTTTCTATATCGATTTCATAAGTTTGAAACCGGGGTCGCCGACCGGATCCGATTTCTTCTGGCTTCACCCCCATCGATTCAAATCAGCGAACCTGCCAAGGCTGTAAAGGAAATTCAAAAAACGCTTTCAATAACCCTGACCCCGAATCAGGCCTCTGCAGTGGAACAGGGACTCCGGAGTAAAATAATGATCATCACGGGCGGACCAGGCACCGGCAAAACAACGGTGATCAATGCCCTTCTTCGAATATTTTTAAAGCAGAAAGCAGTCGTTTTCCTGGCCGCACCCACGGGAAGGGCATCGAAACGGATGAGTGAGACATCCGGACATGGCGCCAAAACGATCCATCGGCTTTTGGAATACAGCGTCAAAAGCGGCGGATTTCAAAAAAATGCATCGAATCCGTTGAAGTGCCATCTCGTTATTGTGGATGAGGCGTCCATGATCGACACCCCCCTGATGTATCATCTTTTAAGTGCTGTTCCGGTAACCGCGACCCTGATTCTTGTGGGGGATGTGGATCAGCTGCCATCGGTGGGCGCAGGGAATGTCCTTAAGGACCTTATCGGCTCGAAACTCGTTCCGGTGAAGATCTTGACCGAAATTTTCCGACAGGCACAAAACAGCCGGATCATCATGAATGCCCACCGGATCAATCAGGGAGAGCTGCCGGATACAAGAGAGATCGGTATTGAGGCCGGAAATACCGATTTTTATTTTATTGAACAGGAAGAACCCCAAAAGGTTCTGGAAACCATTCTTCGGCTTGCTAAGGACCGGATTCCAAAACGTTTCGGGTTCAATTCGGTTGAAGATATTCAGGTGATTTCACCCATGCATAAAGGAATCATCGGAGCCGAAAACTTAAACCGGGAATTGCAGCAGGCGCTGAATCCCGGGGAAGGCCGGGTTCAGAGAGGTTCGTATGCATTTCGGCTCAATGATAAAGTCATGCAGATTCGGAACAATTATGACAAGGAAGTTTTCAACGGAGATATCGGAAAAATCCTGCGAATTTTACCCGAGAAGCAGGAGGTGGTCGTCTCCTTTGACAACAGGCCGGTCACCTATGAGTATTCGGAGATGGATGAACTTGTACTGGCGTATGCCATTTCCGTGCATAAATCCCAGGGGTCCGAATATCCTGCCGTAATCCTTCCCATCCTTACCCAGATTACATCATGCTGCAGCGCAATTTGATCTATACGGCCGTAACCCGCGCGCAACGCCTCTTTGTTATGGTGGGAACCCGAAAAGCCCTGGCCATTGGAGTCAAGAATAATAAGACCCAAAAACGGTATTCCCGTCTCAAGGCACGGTTGATAAATTTCGAGCCGATCAGGGTGGGAATATGAGCCGGTCCAATATCAGCCCGTAAAAACTTGTTCCCTCCGGACCGGTATAGAACCACCCCAAATGGGTCATGCAGAAAAGGCATGCGGAAAGCTTCCATTGAAATCCTTTAAACCACGAAAATTCCGGAGTCGAAAGGCCGAAATGAGCACATCCTTTTGCGCTTTTAAAACAGCCGATTTCAAAAACGATTCCGTGAGGGTTGGCGAATGTGTGCTGATGCGCGCCTGAAACCTCGATTTGTTCTTCAGGGTAAGTAATAATCCGTCGACATACCCTGCAGAGAATGGCATCCCGGGGCTCCGGTATCTCTTCTCTGGTTTCTTCCTTAATTTCAGGAGTCGGAACGACAGGGATCGGCCGGGCTTTGGAAATACGAAAGAGAATTTGACAAGAGGATATCATTTTCTTATAGAGATTTGTATTACAAACGATCATATCATATCCGGGTGGTATTGGAAAACAGAGGATTAGAGGATCTGGGATACCCATGAAAAATCGATCTCATACAAACCCCATGAAGGATGTTGAGGAAGGGCTATGAACTTTACACTTTCAACGGAACAGGAGATTTTAAGAGATTCGGTCAGGAGTTTTGCCGAAAAGGAAATCAAGCCGGTGGCAAGGGAACTCGATCAAAAGGAAGAATTTTCCTACGATACGATGAAAAAAATGGGAGAACTCGGCCTTTTCGGCGTATTTGTATCTGAGGCATACGGCGGGCAGGGAATGGATTACATTTCCTACATCATTGCTGTGGAGGAAATCGCCAGAATCGACGGCTCGCATGCCGCAACCGTTGCTGCTGAGAATTCCCTGGGGATCGGTCCGCTTTATTATTTTGGAAACGAAAAACAAAAAAAGAAATATCTTCCCAAATTGTGTACGGGAGAAACACTCTGGGGGTTCGGCCTGACTGAGCCGAATGCCGGATCCGATGCGGTGGCGACACGGACAACGGCGGTTCTGGATGGAGATGAATGGGTCATCAACGGAAGCAAAATATTCATTACCAATGCTTCTACTGAAATCACCGCAGGAGTGACGGTACTGGCCAGAACCGGAACCCGGGATGACGGGCGCGCCGAACTGTCATGCATCATCGTGGAGAACGGGACCCCGGGTTTTGAAGCCAAGGTCATGCACGGAAAAATGATGTGGCGGGCTTCGAATACCAGCGAACTCTATTTTCAGGACTGCCGGGTGCCGAAGGAAAACCTCTTGGGTCCGAGGGGAGAAGGATTTCATCAGATGATGAAAACGCTCGACGGCGGAAGGCTCTCCATTGCCGCCATGGGATTGGGGGGTGCACAGGGGTGCCTGGAAATGGCAGTGAAATACAGCAACCAGCGGGAGCAGTTCGGAAGGCCCATCGCCAATTTCCAGGCCAATGCATTCAAGCTGGCGGATATGGCTACGGAAATCGAAGCGGCCCGGCTGCTGCTCTACAAAGCCTGCTGGCTGTGTGACAATAAACTCCCCTATGCAAAGGAAGCGGCCATGGCGAAGCTTTATTGCTCGGAAGTGATGCACCTGTGTGCCAATCATGCCGTTCAACTTCACGGGGGATATGGGCTCATGCAGGAATATGATGTGGAGCGGTTCTACAGAGACCAGAAGCTGCTGGAGATCGGAGAAGGAACATCAGAGGTTCAACGGATCGTCATTGCCAGGCACATCGGCGCAAAATGCATGTAAGATGGGGGATAAGCAAGGAGAAAACCATGGAAAAAAAGGATCATACGCCGCACATCAATGTCGATTTTTTCAAAGACTTGACAGGTGAAATTTCATCCACCGCCAAAAAAGAGGCGGAAGAGATCGGGAAACGGATTCGAACCCTTCGGGAAGAACGGGGCTTGTCTTTGGAGGAGCTCTCCAAGCTGACCGGATACGACACCCTCTTTTTAGCCGGGATCGAGTCCGACGAACTTCAGCCCCAGTTGGGAACCATAATCAAACTTTCCAAGGCCCTGGACAGCGCATTCAGCCGAGTGGTTTCCGGAGTCGGAAGCAGACTCTATTCCATCACTCGAAAAGATGATCGGAAAATCGTTTCCAGATCCACTTCCCAGAAAGGGAAAAAACAGGTTTATACCTATATGAGTCTTGCCCCGGAAGTCAAAGGGCGGCACATGGAGGCATTGGTCGTTCAGCTTGAGGAGAATCCGGAAAAAGAGATTTCGGTTCATGAAGGAGAGGAGTTTATTTTCGTGCTGGAAGGGATCGTTCTCCTCCGGATCGGAGATGATGCGTTTGAGCTTCTCCCTGGTGACAGTGCTTATTATCTTTCAACCACTTCCCATTTCATTGCAGCGAAATCCGGAAAAGCGACAATACTGGCGGTCCTTTATGAAGGATAATGGGATTTTCAATCTGAAAACGGACTTATAACCAGCAGGATAAAACGAGATGAATCATGCCATTCGTATCCATCACCCCGGCGGCTCTGACGCGCTCCGTTGGGAACCGGTCGATCCCGGAGCCCCTGAAAAAGGAGAGGCGCTGGTTCGGCACGAAGCGATCGGCGTCAACTATATCGACATTTATCACCGGAGCGGTCTTTATCCGCTTCCGTCCTTTCCTGCCGTTCTGGGAATGGAAGGCGCGGGAATCGTTGAAGCGGTGGGATCAGACGTTGAAGAAGTAAACATCGGAGATCGGGTAGCTTATGCCGGGATTCCTCCGGGAGCCTATTCGCAAATTCGACGGATTCCGGCGCATCGACTCGTGAAACTTCCGGATTCGATCAGCGCAATCCAGGCGGCTTCCATGATGCTCAGAGGAATGACGGCTCGATATTTATTAAAAGGCTGTTATCCGGTCAAGTCCGGTGACCGGATTCTCATTCATGCGGCAGCCGGAGGCGTCGGACTCCTTGTATGCCAATGGGCCAACCATATCGGTGCTACTGTAATTGGTACGGTGGGTTCGCCTGAAAAGGCTGAACTCGCTTCCCGTTTTGGATGCCGATACCCGGTGTTGTATCACTCCGAAGACCTCGTGTCACGCGTCAGAGAAATCACCCATGGAGGCGGGGTGGATGTGGTTTACGACTCAGTGGGCCAGACCACGTTCATGAAATCCCTGGATTGTCTGAAGCCGATGGGAATGATGGTTTCATTCGGTCAGTCCTCCGGGATCATTCCCCCGTTTGACTTAAGCATCCTTGCAGCCAAGGGATCATTGTTTCTCACCCGGCCGAGTCTCATGACCTATACCCAAAAACGGGAAGATCTGTTGGCGCATGCAAGCGATTTATTCCAAGTGGTGACATCGGGTGCGGTTAAAATCCATACCGGACAGACGTATCCTCTTAAAGAAGCTGCCCGGGCACACCAGGAAATGGAGCATCGAAAAACCGTGGGATCAACGGTGTTGATTCCTTGACCTACGGATCATTGCTGAAAGGAGGAGAGGATGCCGGAGGACCTGAAAAGGATGTACCGGACCATCATGGGTGATCATTTTCCGGAAACCATGGAGATCAGCTTTGATAAGGGAAAAAAGAGGCAAACCCTTTTTTATGAAAAGGTCGGATGGACTATCGATGATGAACGGAAAGGGTTGAGATATGGAGAAAATCCAGGTCAGGAAGCCGCTCTTTATCGGCTCGTGAATGGGAATCTGACTCTTGGAGAAACCACAACCATTCAACCCGGGAATAATCTGGCCTCGGATGTCGAACTGCTTCAATCCGGAAAGCATCCCGGCAAAACGAACTTGACGGATGCAGACAATGCCCTGAACATCCTAAGATATTTCATGGACAAACCAACCGCGGTGATCGTCAAACATAACAATCCCTGCGGGGTTGCCCGATCCGACTCTCTTGAGGACGCCTATATCAAGGCGAACCGGGCGGACCGGGTCGCGGCGTTTGGAGGGTGTATCGCCTTGAATCGTTGCGTCGATCGGCAGACCGCGGAAGCGATTGCCGGCCAATATGCAGAGGTGGTGGTCGCTCCGGATTTTGAATCAGGGGTCATGGATATTTTTTCCGCAAAGAAGAATCTGCGGGTGATGAAAATCGGAAATATCTTTCGACTCAGCGATTTTGTGGGAAAACGATTTGTGGAGTTTAAGAGTCTGATGGACGGCGGAATCATCACCCAGTGGTCCTATGTGCCCAAGACAAGGAGACCGTCGGATTTGATCCCGGCCACTAGCGAATACAAAGGAAAAACCTATCGGATCGATCGATCTCCGACGCCGCGGGAATATGAGGATATGATCGTCGGATGGCTGGTGGAGTCGGGAGTGACGTCAAACTCGGTGATTTATGTCAAAGACCAGGTGACTGTCGGCATCGGAACCGGAGAACAGGATCGGGTTGGTGTGGCTGAGATCGCCCGGGATAAGGCCTATCGCAAACTGGCGGATCGGTATTCGTTTGAAACCTACAGGACTCCATATAATGATCTGAAGGATAAAGAGAAAAAAATGGAAATCGACGCCAGGGTTTCGGCTGAAAACGGGGGGCTTATCGGCGCGGCCATGGTGAGTGATGCGTTCTTTCCGTTCAGGGACGGAGTGGATGTGGGGATCCGGGAAAAAATATCATGCGTCATCCAGCCCGGAGGGTCGGAGAACGATTATCAGTCCATCGAAGCCTGTAATGAAGCAAATGTAACCATGGTTTTTACAGGGCAGCGAAGCTTTAAGCATTGACCCGCATGACTTTAAAGAAAATTTTCAGCGCCGACTCGATATCTTTTTTTCTGATCTGATAATGGGTGACCGCCCTGAGTCTTCTGGGACCCACCGGAATAACCCGAAGACCTTCTTTCGAAAGGGAGTCGGCAAGCTGAAGGGGTGTCACTCTTTTCCGGACCACCTCAAAATAGATGATATTGGTTCGAAACCGCTGAGGGTCGATACTCAGTCCTTTGATCTGGGATAATCCCCGGGCAAGGAGTTGTGCGTTTTCATGGTCTTCTCCCAGGCGATCTGCCATTTCCGTAAGGGCCACGATGCCGGCTGCTGCCAGAACGCCTGCCTGCCGCATCCCGCCTCCAAGAACTTTTCGATTTCGACGTGCGCGCCGGATGAATTCACCGGATCCGCATACCAGCGATCCGACCGGAGCTGCCAGCCCCTTGCTAAGGCAAAACGATACTGAATCGGCATCCGAAACAAGCTTTTCCGGATCGGTATTTAAGGCAACGGCGGCATTGAAAATCCGGGCTCCATCCACATGGATGCAAAGCTGATGGCGCCGGGCAATCTCTTTCACGGAGATCATGTATTCTCCATCAATGGGGTTTCCATCGCATCGGTTGTGGGTATTTTCGATCACGATCAGGCGGCTTTTGGGGAAATGGAGATTGTCGGGCCTGATGGATGCCTCGATCTCTTCAACATGCATTGTTCCGTCAGGCAGATTTCTGATGCTCCTCGGATGGATACCTCCTATGGCTGCCGACCCTCCCTGTTCATAACAGAAAATATGAGACTGATCTCCCAGGATCATTTCATCCCCTCGAACGCAATGGGAAAGCTGGGAAACAAGATTGGCCATGGTTCCGGAGGCGACAAAAAGAGCGGCTTCCTTTCCCATCCGATCTGCCGCCATTGTTTCGAGGCGGATCACCGTGGGATCTTCACCAAAGACATCATCTCCGACTTCGGCGGTTGCCATTGCATTTCTCATGGCGGGTGTCGGATGGGTAACCGTGTCGGATCTTAAATCGATGACAGGCATCAATGCACTCCTTGTTTTTGACTTGAAGACGGATCAAATTCCGGGTCCGTTTTTATGGGAGGGACATGGCACATTTCAAATTGGGGTGCAAGATGAATTTGAAATCGGATGATCCCCCTGTTTCCCCTAAAACTCTGATTTTTCTTGAAATAGAAAAATATTAGCGATAATCTTTACT
>JBFMEI010000030.1:0-12137 GCA_040753295.1 Thermodesulfobacteriota bacterium
GGAGATTGCAGGCCCCGGGTTTATCAATTTTTTTGTTCAACCCAAAGCCTGGGCCATTATTTTGAGCCGGATTCATTCCCAAAAAGAGCGATTCGGATCTATCCAGATGGGAAACGGAAAACGGATTCAGGTGGAATATGTCAGCTCGAATCCGACAGGCCCTCTGCATGTCGGGCACGGAAGAGGCGCAGCAGTCGGAGACAGCGTGGCCAATATTCTCACGTTCTGCGGGTATAACGTTCAGAGAGAATATTATGTCAACGATTCGGGAAAACAGATCCGGACATTGGGACTTTCTGTATACTTGAGATTGAAGGAGGAGTCCGGAGAAAAAATTGACTTTCCTCCCGATTGTTATCAGGGAGAATATATTCGAGTCTTTGCAAAAGAGATCATGGAAAAAGGCTTGAAATGGGAGTCCGACGAAGCGGGGATTTCGTTTTGCGCCCGGTATGCGGCTGAAAAAATTACCGAAGGGATGCGACGGGATCTTGAAACTTTCGGAGTGGTATTTGACAGATGGTTCAGCGAGCAGAGTCTTTATGATTCAGGGAAGGTTGAAGAGGTTCTTCTGGAGCTTAAAGGGAGAGGATATGTCTATGAAAAAGACGGCGCTCTCTGGTTCAGAAGCAGCCGATATGGAGATGAAAAAGACAGGGTGGTGATACGAAAAGAGGGGCAGGCAACCTATTTTGCTTCTGATATCGCCTACCATAAGGATAAGTTTGACAGGGGTTTCGAGCATGTCATTGATGTATGGGGGGCGGACCATCACGGGTATATTCCCAGGATGTCTGCAGCCGTGCAGGCGTCAGGGCATCAGAAGGATCAGTTTCAGGTGATTCTGATCCAATTGGTAAACCTGCTCCGAAGCGGGCAACCGGTAGCCATGTCCACGCGGGCAGGGGAATTCGTGACCTTGAAAGATGTCATTGATGAAGTGGGAAAGGATGCAGCTCGCTTCATCTTTTTAACCCGTCACCATGAAAGCCCGCTCGATTTTGATCTGGAAGTTGCCAAAAAACAGACCAACGACAACCCGGTCTATTATGTTCAATATGTTCACGCCCGGATTTCAAGCATCATCCGAAAAGGAAAGGAGCGGGGGATCGAGGTTGCCGTCATGGAACAGGAACCGGCTTTCTCCCTCACAGAGCCAGAAGAAATCGCCATCCTGAAAGCATTCTGGCGCTATCCCGAAGTCATCTATTACAGTGCAAAATATATGGAGCCGCACCGTATCACCTATTTTTTGATGGAACTTGCCTCCCTTTTTCATACATATTACAATAAGCATCGGGTATTGACCGATGATACCCGTTTGACCTGTGACAGAATCAGCCTGGTGACGGCTGTGAAAGAGATCATTCGAAACGGGTTATACCTCCTCGGGGTGTCGGCTCCGGAAACGATGTAAGGACCACCCATGGCCGACAAGGAAAAGGGAGAAAAATCAGAAACCTCGCGAAGTCCATCCGGACCGGGAATAAGGAACGGAATGGGGACCTGGATTATTGTGGGCGCCTTGGTTTCAGGGTGGATGTTTTTTTTAGGAGTTCTGGTGGGAAGGGGGGATGCCCCGGTTCGATTTGATATGAAAGCGATCCAGCAGAGGCTGGCCGCTGCCAAAGAGGCTGCATTCAAGAAAGAGGTGAAACGGTTTCAAATTCCCGGAGAAATGGAGGAGGGAAAAGCGGATGTGGGGTTTTACGAAGCACTGAAAGAATCAAAAGAAAGCTCAGGGAAACTCCCTATGGCTGGGACTGCAAAGCAGACAATTCCCAATTCCGCTGCTGAACCAAAGGAAAAAAACATAAAGCCGACCGAACTCATCGAGACCCCTCCGGATCTCATGAAGGATAAAGCCGGACAAGGTCAGGAAAAGCCCGGGCAGTCCGAGAAAGATAAAGGAGTTTCTTCAATCAATGATTTGGATAAAGGGTTAACCATCCAGATTGCCTCTTTTTATAACCGGACGGATGCTCAGCGCCTGGTTCAGGAACTTAAAGACCGGGGTTATCCGGCCTATTGGACACTGGGGCTTGTCCCCGGAAAAGGGATCTGGCATCGGGTCAGGGTAGGGAATTTCAGCACTCGTGATGATGCCGTAAAAACGGCGGTTCAGTTAAAAACCGAACGATACAATGCCGTCATTGTGGGTAAACAAACCCAATAGAGGTGGGATGAAAATCAGTAAAGATGAAGTGCTTCGGGTTGCGGAACTTGCAAGGCTTGAGTTGAAACAGGATGAAGTCATGACCCTGTCGGAGAAGATTGGAAAAGTTCTGGAGTATATCGCCCTGCTGAATCAGGTGGATACGACCGGGATTTTTCCGACAACCCACGCCATTGATCTGAACAATGCCTTCCGGGAGGATAAAGAGGGAGAACATCTGGAGCAAAAAGACGTTTTTTCTAATGCTCCGGAATCGGAGAATGGCCATTTTGCAGTACCGAAGATTATCAAAATATAGGGATATCCATGGAAAGCCTCTCCGCGCTGACCATTCATGAAGCCGCAATTCACCTTAAAAAGAAAAAGATCTCTTCTTGTGAGTTGACCCGGTCCGTACTGGATCGGATTGCGAAACTTGAGGATAAGATCGGAGCCTACATTACCGTTGCCGCGGAGTCGGCCATAGCGCAGGCGAAATCGGCAGATGAGCGGATTTCTCGAGGAGACATAACCGGAATGACCGGAATCCCCATTGCGGTCAAGGATCTCATCTGTACACGGGGGATTTCCACGACTTGCGGCTCTAAAATTCTCGAGCATTTCAATCCTCCATACGATGCAACAGTCATTCGAAAGCTCAAGGAATCAGGAGCGGTCATTCTTGGAAAGCTGAATATGGATGAATTCGCCATGGGTTCCTCCACCGAATATTCAGCGTTTAAAATTACCCGGAATCCATGGGATCAGTCGTGTATCCCCGGAGGGTCCAGCGGCGGTGCGGCCGCTGCGGTCAGTGCGGACATGTGCCTCGGCGCCCTGGGCTCTGATACAGGAGGATCGATACGACAGCCTGCGTCTCACTGCGGTGTTGTTGGGATGAAGCCGACCTATGGCCGGGTATCCCGATACGGGCTTGTTGCGTTCGCTTCTTCTTTGGATCAGATCGGACCCATCACCAAATGTGTCCGTGACAACGCGATCCTGATGAGTACCATTGCAGGCCATGATCCGTATGATTCCACTTCAGTTCCGATGGCTGTTCCGGACTTCTGCCGGAGCCTGGATGAAGATCTAAAGGGGCTCGTCATCGGCGTCCCTAAAGAGTATGAGTCCTCAGAAGGGCTTGATCCGGAAGTTTCATCCGCTTTTCGCGCTGCAGTGCGAACCTTGGAAGCGATGGGTGCGGAATGTGTTGAGATTTCTCTCCCTCATACTGCGTATGCCGTCGCCGCATATTATGTGATCGCACCTTCTGAAGCCAGTTCCAATCTTGCCCGCTATGACGGGGTAAAATACGGATTCAGAGATCAGGAGGCAAAAGACCTGTTGAAGATGTATAAACGTAGCCGATCGCTGGGCTTCGGTGCCGAAGTTAAGCGCCGGATCATTATTGGAACCTATTCTCTTTCCTCAGGATATTATGATGCCTATTATAAAAAAGCATCACAGGTGCGTACCCTGATCATTGAAGACTACAGAAAAGCATTTCAAATGTGCCGCATTATCCTTTCCCCGGTTGCCCCTACTCCGGCATTTAAGATCGGGGAAAAAGTCGAAGACCCGTTGACCATGTATCTTTCCGATGTTTTTACCCTTTCTGCAAATCTTGCCGGAATTCCGGGGATATCCATTCCTTGCGGATTTTCAACCCAAGGACTTCCCATCGGGCTTCAGTTTCTGGGAAATCATTTTGAGGAAGAAGAGGTGTTGAGAGCGGCATATCATTTTGAGAAGGCGTCTGAATTTCATTTGAAAAAACCCAAAATCTGAAGGAGTGGCTGTGGATATTCTGCCCGAAGGAGAAGACTTGAGAAAAGCAGTGAAGTGGGTATGGGCTGAAGCTGCATCAAATCCGGAAAAAACCCGTAATCAACTGATCCGGGAAGCCTGCCTGAAATTTGACCTTTCCCCCATTGATGAGGAGTATCTGCTGAAAGCGGTGAGTCAGCCTAAATCTTAAAAACCCTCAATAGAGATACCTAAAGATTGTGATACCGTTGGATATGTCTGGAAATACTCTTTGTTGTGATATCCATATGAATTTATTATTTTTAACTTCCTTGTCATTATTTAAAACGCTCAATTTAGGAGATATTAAGAGGATTTAAACGGGGATCTGTCAGGTCAGCTCTAAGTGAATCAGAGAGGCAAATTGTCCAGAATCAAAATCCTGCCGGAAGGACTTTCCAACAAAATTGCCGCCGGAGAAGTGATCGAGCGACCGGCATCGGTTGTCAAAGAACTTCTTGAAAATGCCATTGATGCACAAAGTTCGAGGATCCTTTTAGAAGTTGAAAACGGAGGCCGGTCTCTGATTCGGATTTCAGATGATGGAATCGGTATGGGGCATGACGATGCCCTGTTATCCCTCGAAAGATACGCCACAAGTAAAATCGATTCCGACAGGGACCTGTTTTCAATCCGGACACTCGGATTTCGCGGAGAAGCCATTCCGAGCATTGCCTCGGTCTCAAGAATGATTCTGATTTCAAATGATCAGCCGGATTCTCCGGGTACTGAAATTCATATAGAAGGAGGTAAGATTAAAAACGTCCTACAAGTCGGAGCCCCGAAAGGGACAATGGTCACGGTAAAAGAACTTTTTTTTAATATTCCGGCAAGACGTAAATTCATGAAAGAACCCCGGACGGAAATGGGACATATTGCCGATATCTTTGATCGCATTGCTTTAGGACACGCCCGAATTCACTTTGATCTCTTATCCGACGGAAAACCATTGAAACGCTATTCGATCGCCGAATCTCCTTTTGTCAGAGTGATGGAGATATTCGGAAAAACTGCCAGAGATCAAATGATCCGACTGGATCTGAAAACCCCTGAAGTATCCCTTTCCGGATGGATTTCGACTCCCAAGGAAACCCGAAGTACTTCCCGATGGATTTATATTTATGTCAATGACCGGTTTGTCAGGGATCGTATTGTGATGCACGCGCTGTTGGAAGGATACAGGGGGAAGATGGTTAAGGGGGCTTTCCCGGCTGCAGTTCTCTTCCTTCAGATCCCTTCTGATCAGGTGGATGTGAATGTTCATCCCACAAAAAATGAAGTTCGGTTCTTAAAGTCTCATGGAATACATGAAAGCATCTCATCCCATGTGAGGGACGCTCTTCATAAGGCCGGACAATTTCACTGGATTCCCGTCGCCAAACTCCCTGCGTCCGATGTTTCGGTTTCAGAGACAATTGCCTCCTATGTTTCAGAGTCCGGAACAAAAGAGAGTCATTTGGATCAGAGGATATCAAAGGAATGTCGCCCTTGCAGCCAAAATTCCATATGGGCTTCACCACCCCTTGATATCCTGAGAGTGATCGGCCAGTTTCGCAATACCTATATCCTCTGTGAAACCCGTGACGCCCTGATATTGATCGATCAGCATGCCGCTCATGAGCGTATTCTTTTTGAACGGATTAAGAATATGGAAAAAACCGAAGAGAACCCAGGACAACGATTACTAATTCCAGAAGTCATTGAACTGGGTTTTCGGGAGATGGAATGGCTCGAACGCCTCATGATTCCACTTGCCGGATTTCAATTTGAATTTGAGCCATTCGGGAAAAACAGCATGGTCGTTAAAACAATCCCTTCAATCCTTTCCGGTGCAGATATTACAAGGATTCTAACCGAGATGGTTGAGCATGCGGCAGAAAGAGGCTTTCCTCCTTCGATTGAAGACGTGATTGACCACTCCCTTGCAGTCATGGCCTGTCATGCTGCGGTTCGGGCAAATCAATCACTTGCCCGGGAACATATGGAAGGTCTGGTTGATGACCTGAGAAAATGTGTGAATCCGGCTCATTGCCCCCATGGAAGGCCGGTGTTCATTCAATGGAGTCTCAATTTTCTTGAAAAAGAGTTTCAGAGGATTGTCTGATCATCAGACAGGATCAAAGAGAAGTTTTTCTTCAATCTTTTCAACCAGATCCTTCCGTCCTTTTTCAGCAAGAAGCGGAAGGATCTCCCTGTAAAAGGATTCACGCTCCCGGATTCGAATGCTGAAAGCAGAAAGATGTTCCGGAAAAACATCTTTTTCAACAAAAGCATCGGTCTTATGCAGTACCCCAACTGCAAGAAGCTCAAGCATGGTCCTTACGCATTTTTCGCATTTTCCGCAATTTAACCGGTCAGGAACGTTTGCCAGGCAGACCCTTAAGTGTTGAAATGCCGCATCCCATGCCGCCACCTTACGGATTTTTTCCATGCGGGTCATGGCCAGATCCCGGTGGATGATTTGAAGGTCACTGCTAGAGAATGAAGGGTCCAGCAATGGATGAGATCCGCAAGGATGCAGGTGAGGAATGTCATAGGAGGAAGCAATGTAAGCCAGATGAATCCTTTTGGAAAAGGCATGGGCGACTGCACCAAGGACCGCTCCAAAAAATTTATTGAGCCACAGATCCCGGTCATCGCACAGATGCCGGATGTTGGTATAGACCGGTATCAATTCAACACCGGCATCATGAGAAATATGCGAGAGGGCTGAAACAGCCCGATCAAAGACATGGTATTTCAATCCCCTGGCAATTACTCCACCAATATCGAATCCATGAATCATAAAGCAGTCTCTCACAGAACCGGGGTGATTCTTCGGATAATGATCAAGAATAGTTCGAAGTGCGGCCAGGGAGTCGATCCCTCCGGATAAGAAAAGGGCTCCATGTCGATGAGAACCGGCATATCGGGGGGAGTTGAGTATTTCGGATTCAATGGAAATGGGCCGGTATTTTCCTTTAGACCACTGAATCATCAACCCTTGAACGATCTTAAGTCCTTCCAGAAGGGTCGGACAGACTTTCTCCTTCAATCGGATCCGCTTCTCGCCGAAATGCATGGCCGGAATAATGCATCCCACCAGAAAAGGATGGTAATTTTCAGACAGTGCCTCTGCAAACAGGGATTCTGTTTCTATATATAGCTCACGGTTGGGCTCATCGCACTCTTCCCAGTTCACGGTAACGCGAAGACGCATTCGGCCCTCTTTTTTTTCCAGGGCAAGATCCTTCAGCTCCAATTTAAAAAATCCCTTTCATCAAAAAAGTTCAAACGGAACAAGGCGTTTCAGTGAGTCTTCGATGCAGATACGCCACGATCATCCCCGCAATATCCAGACCGGTCGCGGCTTCCAGTCCACTGAAGCCGGGTGAGTAATTGACTTCAATGACATATGGGTTTTGATCCGCATCCGTCATGATATCGACGCCGGCAATTTCAAGCCCGAGCGAAACCGTTGCCCGGATGGCTATATCTGTCAGCGGTTTTTCAAGCTTAATGGACTTGCTCTTTCCAGTTAAATGATAATTCGCTCGAAAATCTCCAGGTTCCGGGGTTAATTCCATCCCTCCTGCCGAATTTCCGCCGATCACAAAGATCCGGAATTCCCGCCGCAGGCCAGGGGGTATGAATCTTTGAACCAAAAGGCCGGTGCGTCGATTCAGGTTCTTTCGGACAAACGACAGGGCTTCTGCAATGCTGTTCAGAAGAACAACGCCATCCCCCTGCCGGCTGCTGACCTGCTTGGAAACCAGAGGGAATCCACCCAGGTTTTCCACGGCGAGATCGAATCCTTCGGAAGTATTTACAAGCAGGGTTGGAAGGACCGGAATTTTAACAACCGGATGGCTTCATAGCCGTTGACAACCGGGATTCCCATGAATTCGAAATGGCGGATGAGGCTCAGGCAAGTATCTCCCAGAGTTGAACCCTGTCTGGGAAGGATGAGGTCAGGCAGATAGGGCAGGTCCGGACTGGTTCCCAAGGTTCCTTTCCGGATTGTCGGCCAGAGCCGGTAAGGGTGGATCAGAAATGCCGTATCCCCTCTTTTTTCCGCTGCCTCCCGGATTCTCCTGTTGGGGTGATAATCTTCTCCTCTGACGCTGATGATTCCGATATTCATTTATGATTATTATCTTTCTTTCCAGAGGTTTCGATCATCCAATCCGGAACCCATACCCCGACGGTTTTCCCCGCTTTTTGGCTGTAGAAAGTCGCCACCTTTTGAGTGCGGTTTCGGATTGCCATTTTCTGAGTGGCGAGATTCTCTTCAGCGATAATAGAATAAAGTTTTTTATCACCGATTCTGGCTGTCAATCCTTCCAGAAGCATTGTCCCAATCCCCAACCCCCGATATTCAGGCCGAACCGAAGTATACCCTCGTTCCAGAAAGGTGCTGAGATCAAATCCGACCTGTTTTCCAAGAGCTTCCACATATTCCTTTCTGGGATGTTTAAGACTGGAGCTGCCGACAATCACTCCTTCCTCTTCTGCATAGGCAATTAAAAATGCCCGTTCCAGGTTATGCCGGACCCACTGGGTCTCTACAGATCCTCCGGCTTCAACCATCCTGCAGATTTCGTCTAAATATCCTGAAGGAAGATCCTGTGGCATTTTGAAGTTGAATTTAATATTCTTTCCAATGGAAAATATCGATTTCAGGTCTTCTCTGATACGCCACTTCATCAGAGTTTCACTTCCGAATCGGACAATATAAAGAAACAGATGGGCAGGATCTGAAAGCAATTTCCAAAACGGCTTGCCGGGTAATGGTTTAACCTGGGAATATGAAGATGCACCCAGTTCATTCTCATCGATATCTGAAAAAAGGCCTGATGGATGACTATCGGTTATCCACGAATGAACAATATTGGGATTTGAAACAATAAACGGGATCAACTCATTATTCAAGGAGTCTGATCTGTCTTTGTCGACGATAATATGATTCCAGATACCGGCTTCAGACGCATTCCAAAGCGTTCGGCTCATGGGCTTGAATAGGCCGCTCTGATTTGTCCAGATAATCAACCGGAGTCCATTATCATATGCCCGAGTCATTCTTTCCTTTTCGATCTCCCGGCTTAACGCCGTCTCCATGGCAAAATGGGAATTATTCTCTTTTGGGAAATAGGATTCAAAGAATGCCAAAGGATCAGAGTGACCGGAATCATAAGGGATAATAAAATGGCGTATTCCTCTTTCATCAGCAAGAGCCGAAGCGGTTTTCACCGACATATCATGGGCTTCACAAAATGGGAGGGGAAATATTGTGGATGGTGCTGCATAGTCTCCTGAGATAAACGAAGTGAGGTTTGGAAAGAAAATTTCAGGATCAACAGGTTGAGCTCCCAGTTTTCGAATGAGTGAATTCAATGAGAGCATGTCATCGGGTGAGATTATTGCATTAAATAGCTCCCCCTCGAAATTGAAAATTGATACATCTCCTATGAAAATGAGAGGCATTTTTGAGCAAATTTCAGATCCCAAGCGAGAGAGGATGACGGCAGCCCATTCCTGTTGGGGACACCGGGCTGAAATCAGACATGCTTGAGGAGAAAAGGTATTGATCCGCTCCGTCAATATATTCCTGCAGTATATCGCAACCAGATTATTAAGATCCTCGGTAAAAAACGCCGCTTTTCGATCTTTCATTTCCATTACAGTCTTGGAATTTTTTATACTTGAAGTTGATGATAGAGAAGACTTAAGAAAAAGTCGGGAAAAATGCTTCTTGATGGAATCGATACTGGTAATATAGAGATCCGGAAGATAGAAATTTTCAGTTCCAAGAGTATTCCATGCGGTTTTAATAGAATCAATTAGATCGTCTTGGCCTTTTTCCGGATGATCTTCATCAATTGTTTTTCCATCCCGGATGGATTTGATAAAAAAATCCAGGTTGGCATCATGATAGGAAATAAAGATATTCAAACCCCGTAATGCCGACATGATTTTTATCGGCATATAAGGCAAGGCGGCAGGACTAGTAAACGGAGGGTGAATCAATAATATCCGAAAAGAATCATCAGGGCTCATGGAATGATCTGATTTCTCAATGGAATCGGTTAGAATACCTTGATTTTGAGTTGAATTTTTAATAAAAAGAGATGGTTATGTCAACAGGGAAATCTTGAAAAATCCTTTGACGGATCCCCTCTGCAGCGGACTGTTCCATAATCGAAAGAAGATTAATCCTTGTTGGATTAACCGACCGTGTATGGTATGAAATGCGCGAAGACGACCATGGCATTCCGGTGTGAATACGAGAGGACTCCGTTGTGTGGAACCTGATCAGGCGATTATTATGGTATTCAGGGAAGGAGAATACCGGCAGTGTCAGAAGCGTTCTGCTGCGGGGGATTTTTTTCCGAATCTTAATCATCGAAGGTATTTTGCTGGTATGGTCTCTCTTATATCGATTCATAACAAACCCCCAGACAACTTCTGAAGAGCTTTTCTGGTATGCGTTTCGAATCGTCATCATGGTGATCATTATTATTATTTTTGTAATGGTGACGTTTCGAAGTTTTCTTACAAAAAGAGTCATCCTCCCTTTAGAAATCATCGCAGATGCAAATCGAAGACTCAAGGAAGAGAATCCTGACGAAAAAGAGATTCTTCTGCCGGAAGAAACCCCAAGGGAAATCGTTGAGATCGTTTCAACCCGCAAACAGATGCTGGATAATATTTTACGGGAATCGAAAGATCGTCTTCTGTTAGTCAAATTTATTCGGGAAACATTCGGACGGTATTTATCCCAAAAAATTGTGGATGAGATTCTTGAATCGCCCAACGGCAGAAAGGTCGGCGGACGGTCTGAAACCGTGACCATATTGATGTCCGACCTCAGAGGATTTACCGGTCTTTCGGAAAGTGAAAACCCCGAGGTGGTGGTTCAACTCCTGAATCGGTACCTGGAGAAAATGTCCCAGATCATTTTGAAATATGAAGGAATGATCGATGAATTCATCGGGGATTCGATTTTAGCGGTATTCGGAGTCCCCGAACCTCGAAAGGAAGATCCGATGCGAGCCGTCGCTTGTGCGATTGCCATGCAAAATGCATTGACGGTTCTGAACTCCGAAATTATCCGGGATGGACACCCTCCCCTTGAAATGGGAATCGGAATCAACACGGGAAGAGTTATTGTGGGGAATATCGGATCAGAGATGCGGCTAAAATATGGTATTGTCGGGTCTACGGTAAATGTCGCATCCAGAATTGAGTCGAATGCAATAGGCGGTCAGGTCCTGATCGGAGAGTCGACCTATCAGAACGTCAAGGGATCGGTCATAGCCCAGCCGGCAAAAACCGTTATGATGAAAGGGATAAAAAAACCGGTAGCATACTTTCCTGTGATCGGAATCGGAACCCCTTATCATCTCTCTCTGGCCACGAGAACGGAGAAGAACCACAATGTTGAAATATCCCTTCCATTCAGTTGGTGGTATATGGAAGAGAAGCTGATCATTGGAGAGCCCCTGCACGGAGAAACGGTAATGATAGGGGATAAGTCGATGACCGTTTTACTGGAAGGAAAGGTCAATCCTCTGGATAACATCAAGTTGATATTTGATTTCTGTATTGAGGCGCATTGCTTTGATGCTGTTTATGCAAAAGTGATATCTGTGGAGGAAGGTAACAATGGAGTTCTTTATCATCTTCGGACGACGTCGATCAGCCAAAAGGACGAAGAGATGTTAATGAGATGGGTGAATGAAATTGCATAGAAACCCATATCATTCCTGAGATCGGATTCATACACAAAGGAAATCAGCGATGAGGAATCGAATCTGGAAAAATATAAAAACCCTGGCATTCGGATTCTTGGTTTTTTTTGGCGGATTTGAATTGAAACAGAGCTTCTCAGCAGACCGGATATTTAAAAATCGGCTTGGGATGGAATTTGTGCGGATCCCGGAAGGATCTTTTATGATGGGAAGCCCGGTTTCCGATCCGTTTCGAAGCGAAGGAGAAGACCTTCACTCTGTGATGATTACGAACTCCTTTTATCTTCAGACGACTGAGGTCACACTGGGGCAATGGCGCGCGGTCATGGGGAAAGGATGGTTTGATCCGAGAAAGGGAGAAATTACCATGCCGGTCACCCATGTTTCCTGGCATGATTGCCATCGATTCATTAAAAAACTCAATGAAAAAGGAGAAGGGTTTT
>JBFMEI010000031.1:0-11838 GCA_040753295.1 Thermodesulfobacteriota bacterium
AGGCTGTCAAGCGTTCTTTTTATGGATTCTCTTTCCATTTCAGGATGCTGTTTTTAAATCCGGATTTCCCCGTTATCATCTCAGACGGCTGGTTGAAAAATCTTTACAAACACTTTACTCTTGATTATAAATTTTTATTGTCACCTAAATTGAGTGTTTTAAATAATGCCAAAAGAATTTATAAAAGAAATACAAACGCATGCAACCATAATCCATCGTTTAAAAAATTCCAAACAGGTTTCATCGGTCTCGGATTGCCGTGAGAAAAGGGTATTTTTATGGAACCACGAGTGACCATCGTCCTCGCCACAACCAATCAAGGGAAAACAGCCGAAATTCAGGAATTGCTCGAGGCATTCCCGATTCAAATTAAAAATCTGGGGGACTTCGGACCGATTCCACCGGTTATAGAAGATGGAAACGATTTTGAGGAAAATGCCTATAAAAAAGCCTCTCATACCGCCCGTATATTAGGACTTCCCGCTCTTGCCGACGATTCCGGACTAAGCGTGGAAGCCTTGGGAGGGTTGCCGGGCGTCCATTCTGCCCGATATGCAGGACCTGATGCCACCGATGAAGAGCGATGTCTTAAGCTTCTGGAGCAGATGGCCGGAGTCGCCAACCGTAGCGCTGTTTTTGAATGTGTCCTTTCCCTTTCAGTTCCCAGCGGAGCCGCCCTTACTTACGAAGGCCGATGCCGAGGTGTGATCACTGAAACGCCCGCCGGCAGAAACGGCTTCGGCTTTGATCCGATATTTTATTACCCGCCGTTGCAAAAAACCTTTGCGGAATTATCCCGGAAAGAAAAAAGCCGCGTCAGCCATCGGGGAAAAGCCCTGATGGAATTAAAGAAGGAATTCGGCAAAATCATGATCTGGATCGATCAAAATATGCCGATTCAAGAAAAATTCAATTGCCTGGGAGGGCTTCATGCTTGCTGACCTGATTCGAAAAAACAGAAGCTGCCGAAGGTTCAATCAGACCCATCCCGTGGATCTGGAGAAACTCAAAGAACTGGTGAATCTGGCAAGACTTTCGGCGTCTTCGGCCAATCTTCAACCTCTATGTTATATCATCTCCGCAAATGTGCAGAAAAATGAACAGATCTTCTCCTGCCTGACATGGGCGGGATACCTAAAAGACTGGCAGGGTCCGAAAGAAGGGGAGAGACCTTCGGCATATATTGTCGTTTTAGGAGATACCCGGAGAGCCAGAGATTTCGGATGCGACCACGGTATCGCAGGACAGAGCATCACCCTGGGAGCAAGAGAAATGGGGCTTGCCGGATGCATGATCGCCTCCGTCAACCGGGAAAAACTCCGGGAGATTTTATCGATTTCCGATCGTTACAAGATCCTTCTGGTGATTGCCGTCGGAAAACCCAAGGAACAGGTGGTCATCGAGGAAGTGGAACCCGAAGGGAGCATCAAGTACTGGAGAGATGATCAGGGGATTCATCATGTCCCCAAACGAAGCCTCAGCGATATCATCATTGGAAGCTATTGACATTTGAAAATCAGGTGGATTGGATAGGAATCGACGTTTCTTTTGAAGAAGGGAGACCAGCGGATGTTCTATAAAAAAAGAGGTGGGGATATTGTTCAGGAAATCGGGAGGATCAGCACGATTGAGGCCGCAATCCGGATTTTTAAGGATTCGATGGATGCAGAGCATTTGGAGAGAATCCGGAGAATCCGGCATCCGGAGGTTGCGATTAAAATTGCCAATGCCATAGCCATGTGCAAACCGGATTCAATTTTTGTCAATACCGGCTCAGAGGAGGACCGGAGCTATATCCGAGAACTGGCGCTTAAAAATGGTGAAGAAAAAAAGCTCCTCATGGAAAATCATACCATTCATTATGATCTTAAGGAAGAACAGGGCCGCATCATCGACAGGACTTTTTATTTGAAAAATGACGGAGAGCAGGTCAGCTCCCTGGCCTTGAATAAAAACAGAGCAGAAGCCCTGGCCGATATCCGGGAAAAAATGGATGGAATCATGAATAATAAAACCATGATCATCGGATTCTATATCCGGGGTCCTGTCGGCTCACCGGTTTCAAATCCGGCAATTGAAATCACCAGTTCCGCTTATGTATGTCACAGCGCGGAACTACTTTACCGAAATGCCTATTCGGTATTCGACAAGGAAGTGGAGCGGTTGAATCATTTTTTTGCAAACATCCACAGCCAAGGATTGAACCGTCCTGAAGATCTCCCCAACGCTCGAGTCTATATGGATCGCAGCTATCAAACCACCTACAGCATCAACTGTACCTATGCCGGGAATACGCTTCTTATGAAAAAAGGGAACCATCGGTTCTGCGTTGATAAGGCCGTGTATGAAAATCGGGGAAACGAGCTCTCAGAACATATGTTTATTACCGGGATGAATGGGCCCGAAGGCCGGATCACCTGGTTTGCCGGTGCCGCGCCCAGCGGATGCGGTAAAACCACAACGGCCATGGCAGGCGATCATTTTGTCGGAGATGATCTCGCACAATTGTGGATCACCGACAGCGGATCGGTTAGAACCATCAATCCCGAGTGCGGAATATTCGGCATTGTGGAAGATGTCAACCGGGAGGGAGACCCGAAGCTTATGGCCTGCCTCAGGAAACCCGGCACTGAAGTTATCTGGTCGAATGTTCTCATTGACGACCAAGGAATTCCACACTGGACCGGAAACGGCGAATCGACTCCTGAAAGAGGATTTAACTTCCAAGGCCCCTGGAGAAAGGGGATGCTGGATAAGAGTGGAAAGCCGATTCCCATTTCCCATCCCAATGCCCGGTGCACCCTGATGTCTTCGGCATTGGCCAATTATTCTCCTGCAGCAGAAGATCCCAAAGGTGTGGAGACGCGGGTGATTACCTACAGCGGAAGAGACAGCGATACCATGCCGCCGGTATGGGTGGCAAAAAATTCGGATCATGGGGTGGTCATCGGCGCCTGCATTGTTTCCGCGGCAACAGCCACTGAAGTCGGAGCCACCGGTGTCAAGCGCGCCCCCTGGGCAAATGCGCCCTTTACTCCCGGATCCCTGGGCGATTATATGGATGCCCAGTTTAAGTTTTTCGGAAATCCAAAAATCGCCAAAGATAAAAGACCCATTATGGCAGGACTCAACTATTTTCTGACTCACGACGCCAGAGGGGGAAAAACCAAAAACCTGTTAGGTGAAAAACGTGACGTCAGGGTCTGGCTGTCATGGCTGGAGAGAAAAGCTCACAGCGAGGTCCCTTATATTAAAACGCCCATCGGTCATCTTCCCGAATATGCGGACCTGAAAAAACTTTTCAGAGAAAAAATCGATAAGGAATATCCGGAAGATCTCTACGTCCGCCAATTTTCTCTTTATGTTGATAATATTATGGCAAGAATCGAGATGCAGCGGGACGCCTATTCCAAGGAATCGAATGTTCCGAAAACATTGTTTGATGTATTGGATGAGCAGCGGGAAGGGCTTCTGGCATTAAAGCATGCCTTCGGCCCGATTGTTGAACCTGTGAAACTCAAGGCTGCTGAATCCGAACCTCGGAAATGATTCTGCATGACGGATATCCTGACGCAAAACCCATCGAACAGAGAGATGGAAAGGTTGAAGCAGGAGCGGGTGGAAATCCTTTCCCTTCCCCCTGAATCCGCACTGAACCGAATCCTGAATTCATCTCAACCGGTCATTCTCATTCATTCCTTCTCAGATGAGGATTTTTACTTTTTAATCCGGGAAATCGGCGTTGAGGATTCCCTTGAACTCCTTTCCATGGCATCCGACCGTCAATGGGAATTCATTCTGGATGTTGAACTCTGGAAAAAGGACCGGATACGCCAATCCACGGCTGTCCACTGGATCGACCTTATCCTGAAAGCCGATCCCAATCGACTCCTTCGATGGAGTTTGAATGAAAAAACCGAATTTATCGAATGGTTCCTTTTTAAAAATATTGAAATTAAAATCAGAGAGCATGATCAGGACCCGGGAATTTTCGGGGATGAATATATCACCTTTGACGATATCTACTATATTCGTATTATTCCAATTTCTGAGGAATTACGCTCCGAAGAAGATGATGATGCTCTTCGTAAGGAAACCCTGACTCGCCTGTTAACCCGCCTGGCGAATTTCGATCACCTTCAATACCAGAAACTTCTTCTGGAAGCATCGCATATCCTCCCTGCAGAATCGGAGGAAGAGCTTTTTCGTCTACGAAATGTGAGAATGGCTGAAAAAGGATTCTTCCCTTTTGACGAGGCGATGCAGATCTACTCACCGCTCAAATCCGAAGATCTGAAAAACGTTTCCTTAAAATATCCCGGCGGAACCCGTCCGGATTCGATGCTTCCGGTACCGCTTTCTCATATCCGTGCCCTTCAGGAGGAGAATCTCTTCACCCGATCCCTTGAGAAGATTCCGACCCAAGAGGTCCTGATTCAGATTCAAACCGAGTTCGCTTCGCTTTGTAATCAAATCATCTCCGCAGATATGAAGACCATTCGACATCGCGCTGAGCTCAAAGGAATCGTCAAAAAAGCATGCGGATACCTTACCATCGGGTTAGAGCAGCTCGATACCCGTGCCCATAAAAATCCGGATCCGAATCGGACGGCGGCACTCGTTTCCCGATACCCCCTTTCGGATATCTTTCGCGTCGGATTTGGAGAAGCCATGGCGTTGAAATGGCAGGCTGAAAGATGGCGGACAAGCGCCTGGTTTCAGAAACACGGATTGGGCCTTACGTTCTGGGGAGAAAACGGGCTGGGTGTTCTGGGCGGTCTGTTTATTAAAAAACCGCTATTTTTCGATAATCATAAGACCGGAGTTCTCTATCGGGATTTCACATCGGTGGATGAGCTCGCTCAAACAAAACAGATGCTTGAGGATATCATCCGTATTGATCATCTGCTCTCCCTCGTCAACATCGATCCGTCGGCGTATTCTGCATTGGATTTTTTTACATTTAAAAATTTTATTCTCACCAGCTGGGCAAAGAATCATCTCAATCCAAATGCCCGCAGCACCGGGGAAAACCGTTTTGTTCCCCTTGAACTGGACGAATTTCACGAACTTTTTCTTGGAATGTGGGAAATGAAAGACGGGGGAAGGCGAGTCAGAAAAGAAATAAAAGAGTCATTCCTGACCTGGTTGGCGAACCGGACCGGACTCTCTTCAAAGGAGATCCTCACCGGCGTCGGATACACGCTGGAAGCCCTTTTTAATGAAGCGGAAAGCGAATATCAGGAAGTCTCAGCCGATGATCTGGATCCCCGATTCATCCACCTGTTTCTGATTCGGGGAAAACACCTCAGCGAAACAGCAGACTGCATGCAATGATGGAGAAAATCACGCCGGCCACATCCGCGGTCAACCCTGCCGCAAGAGTATGGCGGATGCGTCTGACCTGAACCGCACCGAAATAGACCGCCAATACATAAAACGTCGTTTCAGTGCATCCCTGGAGCGTGGAAACGAGATATCCGGTGTAGCTGTCCGGACCGATGGATGGATCCTGGATGATGGATGCCAGAATTGCATACGCACCCGAACCGGAAAGGGGTCGCATCAAAGCCATGGGAAGGGCCTCGGCCGGAAGTCCGACCGCTTCGGTCCATGGGCTTATCGATTGAACAAGAGCTTCCATTGCACCCCCGGCACGAAACATCCCAACCGCCACCAGAATTGCCACCAGATAGGGGATGATTCGAAGGGCCACCTGAAACCCTTCTTTGGCGCCTTCGACAAAGACCTCATAGACGTTGACCCTTCTGACGAATCCAAACGCCAGAAATCCCATCATCAGAATCGGCAATATCCATGGAGAAATGGTCTTTCCATAAACCACCGCCAGAACGATAAATCCCGGAACCGAAAGAAGGCCCAAAGCAGTAATCCACTTCGGATATGGCCTGGGATTGGATCCGTTTGCCGGAGAATCCCCCGGCATTATCTCCTGTGGAACTTCATTTTCGACCAAGGATTTCAGGGAATCGGTTCGAAAGAACCGTGCATAGAGTTTGGCGGATAAAACCGCAATCAGGGTCGACCCTGCTGTGGCAAAAAGGGTTGAGGGGAGGATTCCTGCCGGATCAGTCGAGCCTGCCGCTGCCCGAAGCGCAATCACTCCGGTAGGGAGGAGCGTCACGCTGGAGGTATTGATGGCCAGAAAAAGGGCCATGGCATTGGTGGCGGTTCCAGGTCTGGGGTTGAGCTTGTCCAGTTCCTGCATGGCCCGGATGCCGAATGGAGTGGCGGCATTCCCCAAACCCAGGAGATTGGCTGAAAGATTCAATATCATGGCACCCATGGCCGGATGTTCGGGGGGAACATCCGGGAAAAGCCGAACCATCAGGGGCCGGATAAACCGGGCAAGAATGGTCAGCATCCCACCGGCTTCCGCCACCTTCATGAGCCCGAGAAAAAGAGTCATGACCCCCACAAGCCCGATGGCCAGTTCGACCGCGCCTGAAGCAGACTCCACCATGGTTTTTGATATGGCTTCCATATAAGAAAGATTTCCCGGTGCCGGTCTGCCCGCAATCTCATGAAACGCTCCGAAACTAAAAGCAATGGCGACAATGGCAAGAAAAACCCGGTTCATTCCGTTTCCCCCAAAGCACTCATGAACCCGGCTCCTTAACCGAAGGAAAACGGCTTGCATCGGTATGCGGAAGAAATTTGGCGGCGGAAAACCGGTTCATAAATTCCTGATTGACATTGAGCTCCAGGTAAGTGATCCGGGCTCTGATTCTTTCCACTTCATCCGGATATTCTGTGGATTTTAAGAGCATGCTTGCGCCGCTGATGGCGCTGTTCCCGATTTTTTTGAACCGCTCCCTTTGAAGATCCGGGAGCATCCCGATGGCGATGGCGGACTCCGGATTGATCATAAGACCGAACGTTCCTGCCACATAAAACGTTTCAATTTCGTTAAGTGAAAGCCCGACCGAGCCGGTCAGCGTCTCAAGGATGGTATACATGGCCGCCTTAGAGCGGATCAGACTCTCCAACTCCGCCTGGCTCAAGGTCAATTCCTTTCCGTCGGCAGAATCCGACTCTGGAACCACAACCAGATGATCCATTCCCTCGATCTGTCTGAGAACACCGCTGCATGCCGAGGGAATAAATTTTCCCCGAATATCGATCCATTGCTTTTGAAGCAGACAGGCTGCCAGATCAATGAGTCCTGAACCGCAGATCCCCTTTGGAGGAAGATTTGAAATCGTATGGAGTTCCATGCGCCCTGTTATTGGAGAAATCATCACCTGATCAATGACGCCGGGGCCTGCCGTCATTCCCATTTGAGTGACCCCTCCTTCCAGAGCCGGTCCTGCCGCCCCGGCACACGCGATGAGCCATTCCTTGTTCCCAAAAACCACTTCGGCATTGGTCCCGACATCCACCAGAATGGACGGCTTTTCCTGGCGGTGTATTCCGGAAAAAAGAATCCCGGATATCAAATCCCCGCCGAAATAGCTGCCGATGTTCGGAAAAATAAAAATCCGTGCTTCTGGATGAATATTGATTCCCAATTCCTTGGCGGTAAAGGTCGGAAAATGATTGACAGCCGGAATATAGGGTTCCCGGATCATCCATCGAGGATTAAGACCCAAGGCCAGGTGGGTCATGGTGGTATTTCCCGCAAGGCTGACCAACCGGATCGATCCGGAAGAGATATTGTTCAACCGGCACAGTTCTGCGATATTTCGATTGAGCGCATCAATGATCAGATTTTTTAATGACTGCAGACCCTCGGGTCTCTCCGAGAAGTGAATTCGGGTTAAAATATCCGGTCCGATTTGAAGTTGAGGATTGTCAAAAGATCGCTCCCCAAAAAGGTCCCCCGAAAGAAGGTCATGGATTCGTAATACAACCGTGGTGGTTCCGACATCCACAGCCATCCCTGCCGGAAGCGCCGGGTCCTTTGGATCCGAGAGCGAAACCAGGATCCATTCCGACCCTTCCTTGAAAAGAGTGCAGCGGGGCCGATAATTCGATTTCCGCAGAAGATCCGGCAGCATTCTCAAAAGACCCAACTCAACACGGACGGTGCTGGTTTTCAGGAGGGTTTTAAGGGACCCGATGAGTCGATCGGCGTCTGCGGTATTATTTTTCAGAGAGGGAGGATCTAAGGATACGGTCTTAACCCAGGAGGTGTCTCTACCCATTCGACGACGATCCGATCAGCGAAAATCACGCAGTACCGCCATGATCCGACTCATGGCTTCTCCGGCTTTGCTGGTAATGATATAATCGCTGACGGATCCGGTCAATGGTGTCGGTTCGGGATTGATTTCAATCACTTTGGCTCCGGATTGCTTTGCAATGATGGGCATGAAGGCGGCCGGCTGCACAACCGCCGAAGTCCCGATTACCAGCATCAGATCGCAAGTCGAGGAGAGGCGTCTGGATCTGGCAAGGCTCGACGCAGGGATCATCTCCCCGAAAAAAACGCATTCAGGCCTGTAGATCCCCCCGCACGGACAGCAAGGGGGAATCGAGGAAAGATCGATCCTCTTGGTCGCAATCCGATTCCCGCACTCCATGCAGTAGTGCCATGCGAAATTACCGTGGAATTCAATGACATCTTTATTTCCTGCCATCTGGTGAAGTCCGTCGACATTCTGGGTAATGACGGATTTAAGAATCCCCATCTCCTCCAGCTCGGCCAGACCCAGATGGGCGGTATTGGGCTTGGCGATATCAAGGATGTTCTTCATGTCTTTAAGAAGCGCATTCCAGACTTTAACCGGATCTCTGATGAGCGCATCAATATGGGCGTACTCCATGGGATCAAATTTTTCCCATATTCCCCCTTTTCCTCTAAACGGAGGAATATTGCTCTCCACAGAAATCCCGGCTCCGGTCAATGCCACGGCAAAGTTGGATTTGGAAAGGTCTTCCGCCGCTTTTCTGATAAGATCTTCCATGGTCGGTCTCTGTTTCAAACGATCAGCAGGAGGTTTTAGACTTCAAAGACCATATCGGCGCCGACAGCCACACATTCCAGATTTTGTCCATTTCCGGAAACCGTGCGTCTGCAATCCTCAAGAATCTCGTCCATCTGTCGATCCGTCCGTTCCTGGTTCATATGAAACAATCCAAGCGTTTTGACATTCGCCTGAGTGGCAAGCCCCAGTACATCCATATACGAGGAATGCCCCCACCGACGCGTTGTTTCATACTCTTCCGGTGTATATTCGGCATCGTGGATAAGAAAATCGGCATGGCGGCTAAATTGCAGATAATCCTTGAAGGGTAATCCGCCGGGATGGACATATCCCAGCTCATTGTCGGTAAGAAATATGAAAGACTTGCCATCTTCAACGAATTTATACCCGCTTCCCGTGTTCGGATGGCTTAATGGAAGCGGGATGATTGAAAGAGATCCGATTTCAAACTGTCCGGGCGGATCCTTGATGAATATCATTTTTGCTACAATATCCGAGCATCTTAATGGAAAGTTCGGTGGAGAAAGGACTTTTGAGAGCATTCTCCTGAAATAATCCTTATGGAAAGGACCGCTGTGCATAAGGTAATGGGATTTTCTGTAAAGATTCGGTTTGAAAAAGGGAAATCCGATGATATGGTCCCAATGCCCATGGGTTAACAGAAAATGATATTCATATCGATCGGCATCGATGAGGCTGTTTCCGAGTCTTCGAATTCCAGTCCCCAAGTCCACAATCAGAATGTGACCGCTTTTAGTCCGGATCTCCAGGCAGGTAGTGTCTCCGCCGTATTTAAGGTATTCCGGGCCTGAAACAGGAACAGAACCACGGGAACCCCAGCATTTGATCCACATATTCTACCCTTTGACTGTGTTAAAATGGAAGTGCACCGGTTTGGATCCGTTTCTCCCCAGATACGTGTGCCATATCCCCTCATGGACCCAAGACTTGACAATTTCCGCCCGGCTCCGGGTCAACATATCGAGCGCGGGTTGAACTTCATTTCTTAATAGTCCGGAGAGAATAAACCATTTTTTTTGAAAAAACCCTTTAGAAAAAAGGATTCGCTTGAGCACATCAAAGTGGATATTTGCTATCACCAAATCCGAGTTGCAGTCAACAAAATCCTCAGCATGACCTTGAATCACCAGAACGGCTTCTTCTAAACCGTTGATGGAAACATTATTTCTTGCCGTGATCGCCGACAGCGGATTATTGTCCACAGCAATATTCTTTCGTGAACCCAATCGCGCCGCCGCCAGTGCCAGCAGTCCCGACCCGGTACCCAGGTCCACGCTTGTTTCAATTTTCTCACGTTCAAAAAGAGCATTCAGAGCGCTCAAACAATCGCGGGTGGTGGGATGAGTCCCGGACCCGAAGACAACTCCCGGATCGAGAAGGATGGTGTCATGGGAATGGGACTCGGGGTTTGGATTCATCCATGGAAAGGTGATGTTCAGATTCCCCACCCGAAACGGAGCCGGTTCACTTCCATGCCATTCCTCATAGGTGAGATGAAACCGGTCTAATAGAGCGAGGTTCGGGTGTGCCTGTAAAAGGGTGGACACCGCTTCTGAAGACGGCTTTGAAAAAAACAGAAACGAGAATCGGTCCTCCTCCCAGTTTCCGAGAAAGCCGTCAGAGGGAAGAACCGCGCCTCTTTTCAAGGTTCCGTCAATATAATAAATATAAAGATCCCGGTAAGGGCACAACGATCCGGCCGGATTCAAACAGGGATCAGGCATGAGAATTCATTCGTTTGACGGTAGTTGGTCGAGATACCATTGCAGGGGATCCAGGAGTGTGAACCCTTTTTGCTGAAGTTTCTTTTTTACCCGGCTGACATCCTGGGTAAGAAGATAAGGGAAAACCGCCCGCTTCCCTTTATCCCAGTATCGGGCGACCAGAATGCTTCCGAATGAGACCCCTTCCTCGGTGATGGCGTCCACGATCCGTTTCATGGTCCCGATCTGATCTTCCACAAGAATGCATAAGAGTGTTCCCGGCTCTCCGATTCCAAGGACATTGATAAATGCCCGAAGCATATCCCGCACACCGATGATTCCTCTCACGATATTCTTCTCATCCACCACCGGAAGGGCTCCGACCCGGCTCTTTTGGATCAGAAGCAATACATCCTGAATGGTATAGGTGGGCAGGACGGTTATGGGATTTTTCGTCATGACGTCCTTGACTTTTATCCGGGCCAGCTTTTCTCTCTCTTCCCTGCTGGAATAATCATGCAGAACAATTGACGGCATGGCACTTCGAATATCCCGATCGGTAATGATCCCGACCAGGCAATTATCTTTTTCCACAACGGGAAGGTGACGGATTCGATTCTCTATCATCAGTTCTCGTGCAGCAAGAATGCTCGAGTCCGTATCGATGGTGATCACTTTTTTGGTCATCGATTCGCTAACGAACATGGGGTCCTCCATTTAAAAGAATGGTCAGATGGTTTTTCGCCAGTTCACCCAGGCGATGCAATGCATATCCTCCTTCAAGAACAGAGAGCAGCCGGCCTTTGGAATATGTTTCCGCCATTTCGACGATCTGTTCGGTAATCCAGGAGAATCCATCGGTGGAAAGGCGGATGTCCGACATATCGTCATCAATATGGGCATCGAATCCTGCGGAAATGATGATGAACTCGGGTTTAAAGGATTCAAATGCCGGAATCAGGTCTCTTTCGATGAGGCGTTTGTATTCCTCGTCTCCCTGACCCGGGAGGACCGGCGAGTTTTTGGTGAATCCGAGTCCTTGTCCGACTCCCCGTTCAAATTCACGGCCGGTACCAGGATATGCAAAAGAAGGATGTTGATGAATGGAGTAGTAAAAAACGGTGGAGTCGCTTTGAAAAATTTCCTGGGTTCCGTTTCCATGG
>JBFMEI010000032.1:0-11498 GCA_040753295.1 Thermodesulfobacteriota bacterium
ACGAAAAGAAGGGATAGTATATGGAGATATGGTCTCTGCTTGAAAAAGCCGCATTTTTATATCCGGATAAACCGGCCGTAATCGATGGAGGCCGGGAGTTCACCTATCGGGAGGAGAAGGAAAGAGCCGGCGCGCTGGCTGATTTTTTCAGAAAAAAAGGGATCTGCCCCGGAGATCGAATTTCCATCTGTGAGGTCAATTCCTCCTATTTTTATGAATCCTATTATGCCGCAGCCGGAATGGGAGCGATTCTTTGCCCAGTCAATTACCGTTTATCTGCCCGAGAGATCGCCTATATTATCAACGATTCGGGGTCCCGATGGATTATTGCCGGAAGCCGGTTTGAATCCGTGATCCGAGAGATGGTATCGGAAGCACCGGCCCTGGAAGGGATCCTCTGGATCGGAATGCCGGACGGAAAGTGCGGCAGAATAGCCGAAGCGGAGTACGAAGCAGCCCTTTGCGGCGGTTTCGGCCCCTTCATACCGATTTCCGTGAGTGAGAATCAGGTGTCTCATCTTTACTATACCAGCGGAACCACCGGAAGACCCAAGGGGGTGATGCTGACCCATAAAAATGTCTGCACCCATGCACTGGCAACCATTGCTGAATTGAAGTTAAACGACACCGATGTCTGGGGGCACATCGCTCCCATGTTTCATCTGGCCGATGCCTGGGCAACCTTTGCCCTGACCTGGGTAGGAGGCCGGCATGTGATGGCGGCGCAATTCGATCCGGAGTCGGTAATGGGCATGATCCAGGAGAAGCGGATTACCCTGAGCAACCTGATCCCGACCATGTTGAACCTCATGGTCAAGCATCCGAGCGCCACTTCCTATGATTATTCGAGTTTAAGGGCGATCTTAAGCGGCGGCGCCCCCATTGCTCCTGAATTGGTGAAGAAGATCATGGAGACCTTCGGCTGTGATTATATCCAGACTTACGGAATGACCGAAACCAGCCCTTATTTGACCATGAGCATACTCAAAGAACAGCTTTTAAGTCTTCCCAAAGAGCGGCAGTTTGATTACAAGGCAAAGACCGGACGCCCCTTCATCGCTGTTGAACTCAAAGTCGTTGATGAAGAAAACGGTCCCGTAAAACCGGATGAAAAGCAGGTCGGAGAAATTCTGGTCAAAGGGGATACGATTACCCTTGGATACTGGAATCGACCTGAGGAAACGGAAAAGGCCTTCGTCGACGGATGGCTCAGGACCGGGGATCTTGCGGTGATCGATTCAGAGGGATACGTCAATATCGTGGATCGAAAAAAGGATATGATCATCTCCGGAGGGGAAAATATCTATTCAACCGAAGTGGAGTATGTTCTTTACGCGCATCCCAAGGTGCTGGAAGCTGCGGTCTTTGGAATCCCGGATGAGAAATGGGGGGAGGCGGTCATGGCTGCCGTGGTACTAAAGCCCGGTGAGGAAGCGACCGAAGAGGAACTGATTTCTTTCTGCAAAAAACACCAGGCATCTTATAAAGCTCCCAAAGCCGTACTGTTGATCGATGAAATCCCGAAAACCGGATCCGGAAAAATGTACAAGAAAGCCCTTCGGGATCCTTTTTGGAAAAAGGATAAGGAGGCCGATCCTAAGGATTCTCCACGCTCACCCGGCTGATGAGTTCAAGGGAAGACGGGGCGTTAGATCCGAATCGGAGCTCCAGCGCCTGTTGCAGCATCTCCATATGAATGACGCGACGGCTTTTTGCAAGGGCTCCAATGGCTGCAAGGGCCCGATCCTGTGGACTGATTTTGAATTTTTGAAAATCAAGCTTCAACACCTTGCACTGCACAGGCGGAAGCTCAAGATCGCTACCGGTAATGATCAGTCCGTGGGGAGGAATCCGGGCAAAGAGGCTTTTCCGACGGCCGATCCCTTCCCGGCCGACGGCGATCAAGACGGATGGTGTTTCAATCCCGGTATACCCGATTTGTTCCTTTGCTAAAATGATTTCACTGATAGAAGGCCCTCGAAGCACAGTGATATTATACTCATTTTTCTGAGAGACCCGCATGCCTGCGGTCATTCCGGCCAGGCACAAAATCTCACCGGCAGTAAGAATCCGCTGCCCGGCATCTCCCATAAGAATCAGATCATGCCGGTCTCCTGGAAGAGGTTCAAAAGCGGCTTCAAGGTGGAGAGGGGGGAGAGGGGGAGGGAGTTGCCCTGCCAGTTCCCGGTAGTGGGTGAAGTACTCTTTTCGCATATTTTCTTTTACAGGCCCATCAAAAAGATCCAATTTTTCAAGTGTCGTTTCAATGGTTTTTATGCTCAATTTGTTTTTCTTGGTATATCTCCCCGGACAGATCCCCCAGATGTCAATCACAGAAAATCCCGGATATCGTATAGCTTCGGCAAGTTTTTCCGCCAGATCCTTTTGAAACCCGGAATAGCGTCCCAGATAGGCGGCTCCTGCGGATCGTCCTGTTTCACAGATGTCGAGAGGCCGCTCCAGCCTGTTTAAAAAACCTGAGCCGACCTGGGACTCGGGGGGAGTGGTTACGGAGAACTGCCCTCCGGTCATTCCGAAATTGAAGTTGTTTAAGATCAGAAGCGTCAGATCCAGATTCCTCCGGCAGGCAGCCAGAAAATGGGCGCCCCCGATTCCAATACCTCCGTCTCCCATGGTAACAATGACCGTAAGATCAGGTCTTGCCATTTTAAGTCCTGCGGCATAGGTCAATGCCCGGCCATGGAGTCCATGAAAGGCATGGGTTTTAAAAAAAGTATCGAAAAGACCGCTGCATCCGATATCGCTCACCAGAACAACCTGATCGGCATTTAAGTTTAATTTCTGAATCGCCAGATCGACTTCATGCACGATACGGTCATGGGTGCATCCGGGGCAGAATACGGGAGGTCTTTGGGGATTAAGAAGGCTGTTATTCATTCGATACCACCTCCAGGATCTGTTCCGGAGTGATCAGATTTCCGTTCATTTGACCCAGGAAACGGATGTCCCGGCGGGAGAGGACCCGCTCAATTTCTTTGACATATTGCCCCATGTTCATTTCCACGACAATGATCTTTTCCGCGCTTTCCCCTTTTTCCCGGATCAAGGCTTCCGGAACAGGCCATAATGTTTTCAGAATCAATAGGGAAAAGGGTCGTTTTTCTTCAGGTATGGTTCGAAGAGAATCCAGGGCGGCCCGGGCAGTGATTCCATAGACGATGACCAGCGGATTTTTTCGGTCTGAAGCATAGAAATCGTAAAAGGTGTAATCGGTTATTGCGCTGATGAGCTTGTTGCAAAGCCGCTTTTGAAATTGGTGAATAACCTGGGGATCCGTGGTGATATATCCGTCCGGACCATGAGTGGAAGAGGTTTGACGAACCGTAGCATGGCCTCCGATGGGAAGAAATCCAGGGGTCGAATTGTCACCGGTGACGCCGAACGGGAGATGGATCATATCCGCATCCGGTTCAACCCGGTTTTCGACCCGGATCGGTGTCATATCCCGGCTATGAACGCTTTCCCGGGTCAGGGCGATCTCTTTGTTTGAGGCGATAAACACCGGGCATCGAAACCGCTCAGCCAGGTTAAATGCCTGCATGGTCAATACAAAACAATCCCGGACATCGACAGGTGCTAAAACAATGACCGGGAGCCCTCCGCTGTTTCCCCATCTCAGGAATTGAATATCGCCGTCCGCTCCTCGCGTAGCGGATCCGGTAGAAGGGCCGAGTCTTTGGACATCCACGATCACAATCGGAATTTCGCTGCCGACGGCAAAGGAGATCTGTTCGCTGTAAAGGCTGATACCAGGCCCGGATGTGGCGGTCATGGTCTTCATTCCTGCCATGGATGCACCCAGACAATATCCGATGGAAGCGATTTCATCCTCCCCCTGTATGCAGATGCCTCCTGCTGCCGGAATCAGCTTAAACAGGGTATCAAAAATGGTGCTGGCCGGTGTGATGGGATATCCGGCGAAAAATCGGCATCCGGCGGCAAATGCCCCACGGGCAATGGCTTCATTTCCATCCATAAGGTAAAAACCCATACATCATCTCCCATAAGCGGATTCAGTCTTTTCTTTCCGGCCAATTAATGGGTTATTTCCATAAAGTCAAGAACCGGCGTCATGCCGGAACGAATTTGTTCTTGTCATTCTTTTCGAATCTGGATTATGGATACGCAATTTTGTTCTCAATCAATTGCATTGTAAATAGGATATTTTATATGTACGAATTTGGATTTGTAAAAAGAGTTGGATTCGTTTTTTCTGATCCGGCTCCGATTCGATAAACATGGCGACACTTCATCGGCACATCATTTTTTCAGTTTGCGCACTTCTGTTCTTGATGTCTCAGTTTTATCGGGTGTCGGTTGGGATTATTTCTCCGCGCCTGATGGAGGATCTGGGGATTGATCCTGAGGGACTCAGCCTCATGTCGGCTGTCTTTTTTTATGCCTTTGCCCTGACTCAAATTCCTCTGGCCATTTTCTTAGACAAGATCGGTTCAAGGAAAATCATGGGAGGATTAAATCTGATCGGGGTTTCAGGTGCTGTCATGTTTGCCTTTTCGGATTCACTCCTCATGTTGACCCTTTCCCGGCTCATGCTCGGAGTTGGCATGTCGTGCAATCTGATGGGGACCTTCAAACTGATTTCACGCTGGTTCGAGCCCTCCAGGTTTGCAACGTTGACCACCCTGATGGTTTCCCTTGGGACGGCAGGGGCTCTTGGGGCCACAACTCCCCTGGCACTTCTTGTGGAAGCGTTGAGCTGGCGCTCTTCATTTCTGATCGTTGCAGGGAGCAATCTTCTCCTGACCGTCCTTTTTTTTACCATGGTCCGGGACTCACCGGCCGGAACCGACTTTCAGAGACTGGATGCCGAAGCCGGGGGAAGCTTCAAGGAGATGATCTCCGGGCTGAGGGAGCTGTTTCTGCAAAAAGACTACTGGATCATCTCCCTGGCAACCCTTTGCCGGTATGGAATTGTTGCTGCAATTCAAACCCTTTATGCCGGACTTTACTTGATTAAAGGGAAAGGGCTTTCTCCGGTTTCAGCAGGAAATATTCTTTTTCTGATGAATATCGGAATGATCATGGGAGGGCCTGTCTTTGGAGTGGTTTCGGACAGGATTCTGAAAAGTCGAAAGCAGGTTGTTATTGCAGGTCTTCTGGGGATGTCGGTTATATTGATGACCATGGCGGTAGGGTCGGAACATTACACCTCCGGGCCCCTCTTTTTCATATTTTTTCTTCTGGGTGTTTTCAGCAGCGCCGGAATGGTCATGTTCACCCATATCAAGGAACGGATGCCTCCTGAGCGGGCCGGTGCTTCCATGACCGGTATCAATCTGTTCAATATGATCGGTCCGGCGGTATTTCTTCAGGGCCTGGGGGTCTTTATTCAGCGGGGTAATGGAAATGCGGTTTTCGGTCCCGATGCTTTTAAGAATCTCTTCTTTGTGTGCGCCGGCACATTGGGGCTTGTGGCGATTCTCTATTCGATGACCACGGATTCAAAAAAAATCCGTTAATATCGGGAATTCAATTTCACGGGGCCGGGTTAAGCTTCGGTTCTTTTCTCAGGCGTTGAGCCACCACCACAATGGCGACAAGGAGAAGCCCGACGCCTCCAAATCTGAGGTCCGGATAGACCAGCAAGAGTCCTGCGATGAGAAGCAGGATTCGTTCGCATAAGGTCGTTTGCTTCAGGAACCAGTTTTCAACTCCCGCGGCAATTGCCGAGAGCCCGATAAAGGATGCGATCAAGGTGGGAATCATATGAGAGCCTTCTCCTTTGAGAAGAATGGCGGCTCCATTGGGATGAATGGTGAATATAAACGGAACGATGAACGCCGGAAGGGTATATTTCCAGGCATGAAGGGTGGTTTTATACGGGTTTCCGCCGGTGAGGGCGGCAGCTGCAAAACAGGAAAGGGCCGTCGGCGGGCTGACTTCTGAGAGGATGGCGTAATAGAAAACGAACATGTGAGCAGCATAATCAGGCACACCGAGCATAATAAGGGCCGGTGCCGCCATTACGGCAGCAATGATATAAGATGCCGTCACCGGAACCGCAAGTCCGATCACCCACACGATAAGGGCCGTATAAACTGCGGTGAGCATCAGACTTTTCCCGGCATAGGCGATGATGATGCCGCTGAACTTCAATCCCAGGCCCGTAAGGGTCACAATGCCGACAATAATTCCGGCTGCAGCACATGTCGATGCGACACTCAAAACGCCGATGGATCCGCTTCTCAGCGCATGGATCAGTTTTTTCGGATACAGAGAGGTCTCTTTTCGGATGAAGCTGGCGAGAAAGGCAATCACGGTTGCTGCAAATACCGATAAAATCGGTGTATATCCGATGACGATCAGAAACACAATGGCAATCAGTGATATAAAATGAAATCCATACCGATAGGTAAGGCGCCAAAGCCCCATCGTTTTATCGAATATCACCTCTTTGATTCCGAATTTCTTCGAATCCAGCTCCACCATCAGGAAGATGGACCAGTAGTAAAGGCACGTCGGAACAATAGCCATCATGATAACGTCCAGATATGACAGCTTGAGGAATTCCGCGATGAGAAAGGCGGCAGCGCCCAGGACCGGAGGAGAGAGAATCGCGCCGATCCCTCCGGCTGCCAGAAGACCTCCGGCAGCATCCTTGCTGTATCCTGCCCTGGCAAGCATGGGGTAGGCAACAGAGCCGAGCGTGACGGTGGTGGCGACGCCGCTTCCTGAAGGACCGCCGAGAAGAAATGAGGCAAGGGTTACGGTTCTTCCGGCACCGCTGGGCTTTCCGCCCATGGCGGCGAAAGAAAAATCAATGAAGAACTTGCCTGCCCCTGAAAATTCAAGAAAGGCGCCATAGATGGTAAAGAGAATGATAAATGTGGATGAGACGTCGATGGGGACCCCGAAGATTCCTTCAAGGGTCATGTACATGTGGCCGATGATCCGGTCGATGTCATATCCCCGATGAGTCCAGGGTTTGGGAAGCCACGGGCCGACGAAGGCATAGACGATGAATAGAACCACGACAGCGGGCATGATCCAGCCTGTGGATCGACGAGCAGCCTCGAGGACAAGAAAGATGAGGATAATCCCGAAAAATCTATCCCAGAAGTTCGGAATTACAGAGCGGTAGATGAATGCTTCAAAGTCGATCAGCATGTAAAGGATGACGGCGATACCCAGAAGCGCCAGAGCATAATCAAAGAAATGGATCCGGTTTCTGAAACGATGAAAGGCAGGAAAAACAAGAAAGGTGAGGAAAAGAACGAACATGACGTGAATCCCTCTCAGGATCTGAGTGGTGACCACGCTTACAGCGGCATACAGATGAAAGAGGGACATGAGCACCGCAATCCCTGTGATAAAGACGCCCATTTTGCCGCCTAATCTGCGGGAAGGGCCTTCTTCCTCTTCGATATATTTTTCCGCCTTCCTTAGAGCGTCTTCGGTAATGACAACTTCCGGAGGCTGGATTTTCAGATCATCCGGCATTTTTTAAATCCCGAACTTAAAGAATCGTGAAAAAAAGGTGATCTCGACAATATAAGAAGCCAGAGAATATTCTTTAACGCTCAACAGGATACGATCCCCGGGTTTTCCGATTTCCCCGAAGGAAACAGTCCTTCGACCTGCAATAATTCCTTGGCTTTCACTTTCCCCGATTTTGATGGCAATGGGGGATTTGAACTCCCTTTTAACAAAATTGAAATCGTCCGAACCTTCAAAACCGTAATATTCTCTGACTCCGGCATGAGCCGCCTGGACCCCGATAAGCATGATTTTATCTCGTCCCGCGCGAAACTCCTCCTGCACCGGGGCGCCGTAGATGGAATGGATGTAAAAATAGATGAATTCCTCTCCCGGCGCCACCTTGATTATGATGCGATTTGCATGATCATCCCGGGTCAGCAGTATAGCACTGACTTTTGTATAATGAAAAAAAAACCCCGAGCCTGTCAGAAAAAGGGCGAAAATAATTAAAAGGGATCGATCGAGATTTTTCAATTATTTGATCTGAATTCCTTTTTCTTTAAAATAGCGTGCAGCTCCGGGATGAAACGGGATCGGGGACCCGTCGGTCTGAGTTTCAAGTTTCATTTCGCTTGCGATTTTGTGAACGGCGATGAGCTCCGGTTTTTTTTCAAAAATGGTTTTCACGATGTCATAGGCCACATCATCTTTCATCTCCTGGTTGCAGATGAGCAGGTTTGCCACAATGGCAATCCCGATCTCTTTTTCCTGCCCCGGATAGGTCTTGGCCGGGATGATCCCTTTTACATAGAGCGGGCCGTATTTCTCCTGCATTTTTGGAATGGCATCTGCGTGATCGATGAGCTTCAACTTGATTCCCGGCGTGGCGCCCAGGTCGGTAATAGAGGCAGTCGGAAGACCTCCGTCCCAGAAATAAGCATCCAGCTTTCCGTCTTTCAGGGCACCGGCCGATTCCGATGCTCCCAGCCGGTCCCGCTTCATGTCCTTGTCCGGATTCAGGCCATAGGCTTCGAGGACTCTCAATGCCTTGATTTCGGTTCCGCTTCCCGGTGCTCCGGTGGAGACGCTCTTTCCTTTAAGGTCGGTTGCCTTTTCAATCCCCTTTCCTTCAAGGGTGACGAGATGCATGTTATTGAGATAAAGAACGGCAAGGGTTCTGATGGGCAGCTTGTCTTTGAATTTTCCTTTTGCGGTATAGGCGTCCCATGCCGTGTCCGCCATGGTAAACGCCATATCGGCTTTTTTCGCTCCGACGAGGAGGCAATTATCCACGGAGGCCGATGTCACCTCAGCAGTCGCTTCCGCATACGGGACATATTTTGAAATGATGTTGGCCATGCCTCCGCCCATGGGATAGTAAACCCCTCCGGTTCCTCCGGTGGCGATGGACAAGCGGAGCTGTTTCTGAGCAAACGCAGGGGAAACTGAAAACATAAGTGTTACAACGACTGCAAAGATGAAGATGCGCCTCATGACGAAACCTCCTTTTGGTGTTGGGTAAAATGCGATGCCGTTTAAAAAAAGGCTGCATCAGCCCTTTTATAGATGATTCTGGTAAGTAGCAAACGGGGAAAGAATCTGTCAATACCGTTGATTGGATTTGCTCCTATGCCTTGTGGGGAGTGACTTTGTTTTTCAACAGACAACAGGCGATTTTATATCGAGGTGTGCCGTCGCGCCTGTATCGGATATTTCCGGGCTGAATGAGCCGGTTCATGACGCACCCTTCCGGAATGTTGAGCTGAAAGAGATGCGTTTCGGTGATCCCCTTGGTTTTGACCAGCCGGTTGTTTTTGAATTCAAATCCGTGAAGGGGGTAATCCTCGCACAAGGGGCAGCGGTAAACCCGGCCGTTCGGAAAAATAAAATAGTTGTCGGAAACGACTCCGGCGCATTCAAACGGTTCATCCGGGTGAAGATAGACTTTCGGATAGATGACCGGTATTCCCTGTTTTGCAATCCGTTCGGCAATCGTGGGAATGATCTTCATCCAGGGATTGATCCCCACCTGCTCCACCTTTCTTTCTTTTGCGGCGGCTTTTCCGCGAAGGCCGATGACCTGAATAAAAAAGCGATGGATCCCCAGTGAAGCCAAAAGGGGGGGCATCCGCTTCAATTCGTGAATGTTATCCCGGCTGACCGTGAAGATCAGACTGGTATGATATCCTTTTTGAATCGCGTTTCGAATTCCGGAAAGACAGGCATGGAAGGATCCCTTTCCCCGGAGAGGGTCGTTGGTTTCGGGTCCTGCCCCATCCAGACTGAAGCTGAAGTAGTCCACCAGATCCGGGGTAACGGCATCCAGGATGTTGTTGAAAAGATACCCGTTGGTGTCGATGGTGATGCTTTGATACCCGAGGGACCGGGCCTTTTGCACCGCAAGCGAGAGCTTCGGGTGAAGGGTGGGTTCCCCTCCCAGAAAAATCAGATTCGCTTTTTTTGTCTTTTTGGAGATTTCCCTTAGCCAGATCCCGATCTTTTCGACAGAAAGCATCTTGGTTCCATGCTGGGTCGGATTGATATAGCAATGGCGGCACCTCAGGTTGCAGCGGGTGAGGATGTGGAAAAAAACATTCGATTCATCTTTCGAGAAGGATACCGTCTGTTTCATCATCCCTGAGTCTTTCATGAAAATGTATGAGAAACGGATTTGAAGGATAGCACATAAGGAAGCACCTATCGTTCAAGGCAGTCCTTTGAAAGAAAGTCATCAAAGGCTACCGGATAGCAGCCGTCGAAACAGGCTTTACAGAAATGAGCTTCCGGATTATCCACGCCGGTGGAGTTGAGAAGTCCTTCAAGGCTCAGATAGTGGAGAGAATCGAGTCCGAGATAGCTGGTGAGTTCGTTAACGGTCTTGCTGGCGGCAATCAATTCGCCTCGGGTTGAGAAATCGATTCCATAGTGACATGGAAACCGATGCGGAGGGCCGGCCACCCGCATATGGACTCGCTTGACTCCAAGCTCACGTAATGTTTTGACACGGGTTTTGATCGTCGTTCCCCGGATAATGGAATCCTCGACAATCACGAGTTCCTTTCCTTTTAGCAGCTCCTTGATGGGGTTCAGCTTCACCCGAACCCCAAAATCCCTCATGCTTTGGGTGGGCTGAATAAAGGTTCTTCCGATATAATGGTTTCGGATCATCCCGATTTCAAAAGGAAGTCCGGATTCTTCCGAGTATCCGAGCGCCGCATACGTCCCAGAATCCGGGAATGGCATGACCATATCGGCATCCACAGGGGCTTCCCTGGCCAGCCGCCTTCCGTGGGATTTCCTGACCAGATAGACATTTTTTCCAAAAATATTGCTGTCGGGTCTCGCGAAATAGATGAATTCGAAAATACAAAAGGATTTTCGTGAGGATGCGGAAGTCCGGATGCTTTTCATTCCGTTTTGCCCGATGATAAGGATCTCTCCGGGATCAAGTTCGCGGATGAATTCCGCCTGAACCAGGTCGAGTGCGCAGGATTCAGATGCAATAACATAGGCGCCATTCGCTTTTCCAAGACATAGGGGTCTGAATCCATTGGGGTCTTTAATTCCGATGACCTCTCCCCGGCTGGTCAGAACGACAAAGGAGAACGCCCCTTTGAGTCCGGCCGCCGTTTCCATTAGCGCTCCTTCAAACCCATGCTTCAGATTTTTAACAAACAGATGAAGGAAGATTTCACTGTCCATGGTGGTTTGAAATATGGAGCCGCTTTCTTCGAGGTCGTTTTTAAGGATATGAGCATTCACGAGGTTTCCGTTATGGGCGACGGCATACGAATTGTTTCGATGCCGGACCATGAACGGCTGGGCGTTGGAAAGGATCGAGCTCCCGGTGGTCGAGTACCGGACATGTCCGATGGCGCTTCTACCTTTGAGCTGATCCAGAAGGGACATGTTAAACACATCCGACACGAGTCCCATCCCCTTATGGGTGACGATCCCATGCTCGTCGACCACACTGATTCCTGCGCTTTCCTGCCCCCGGTGTTGAAGCGCGTAGAGACCGAAATAGGTGAGCTTCG
>JBFMEI010000033.1:0-11176 GCA_040753295.1 Thermodesulfobacteriota bacterium
TGGAGAGATTCTCCTCTTTCCCCTTCTTGAAAGTCAGCGAGACTTGAACTCGTGAAGCCGGAGGAGAATTCTTCGACCCGGAAAAAAAGAGTTCGTCCCGGTTTCTGCACCGGAGCCGGCCGAGATCATCTTCTCCCAGCGCCCAGACAATGGCGTCTAAGATATTCGACTTCCCGACCCCGTTATTTCCAATGATCACCCCGATTCCAGGTTCAAAACCCAATTCTGTTTTTTCAGAAAAGGATTTAAATCCTTCAATGGTGACGGTTTCAAGATAGAGGCCTCTGTTCGATTCCATTTTTCATCACTTTCTCAAGATTGGGTTTCTGGTTTACACGTCCGTCTTTTTCGAGCCCGCCAAGATGCATCAGGAAATCGATGGATTCTTCTTCTCGTAGCGCCTCCGGATCTCCTGAATCAACTCCTCCTGACCGGGAATAATCGATTCATAGACAAGCTCCCCGTCCAACGCAACCGTGGGAAGCGATTTGGCTCTAAGCTCCCTGAATCGCTGTACCCCGATGCGGGTCCGCATATCCCATTCCTGGACCTCAATCAGATTCTGGATCTCCTCCGGTAAAACCTTTACCGACTCCGCCATATAGACGCATGCCAGTCACTGTTTAAAATCCGTAAGAAGAACATCCACAAGGATCTTTTGCATCAGGCGCTCCTTTCCGGCTCCCCATTCTCCCGGATGGTTTGAAAATAGATCGTTCCATTTACGGCTTCCAGCATCCCCCAGGCAATCCCTTCGGCTTCACCGCTTTTCCCGACGCTGATGATGTCGATCCCCTCGATCCTCCAATGTCTCCAGATCTTTCTTTCGGCAAAAAGAATCACCTGTGCGGTAAAGTGAGGAATCATGGCTTTTAATGCATCAAAAACCGTTTCATCCTGCATGAGGTCGGTGAGATTGCAGACCATATTCATTTCAAGGGCAAAGGGATCAAAATCGGAAAAGTCTTCAATGGTAAAGAGATATTTTCCGTAAAACGCAACTCCCGGTTTTCCGCCCAGGGTAAACGAAAAGACCTCCGGAAAACGGCTTATCGCATCCTGAATCCGCCGGAGACCCTCCTTTTCCGGAACTTCTTTCCCTTCATGATATTTTCGATCCTTATCTCCCAAAATAATCCTGAATTTTTCTTTTTCAATTTTTTTGATCAGAGACGGATCTTGAAGCAGAAGGTCAGAAAGATTTCCGATATAATAAACAGCATCCGCCCCTTTCTTCCGTATTGAAGAGATGAGGGGAGCAAGCAGATTCCCGTCTCCATTCAGATCGCCGATCAGTGCGATTTTCAAGTAAGAAGAGGTATCGGAATGAAGACGAAATGACCGTGCAGGCCTGAGAGATCCCTCAATAGCTTTTGTCAGGGCGATTGAAAGCTGATCCGGGCAGGAGGTTTCATTTCGGCATAAAATGCCGCTCACCTGATTCAACACATCCTGAACAGGCTTTCCTTTAAGAAGCCGACTCACCAGTTCGGCGTTTCCCGGGCACCCTCCTCCCACAAACCGGACCTCTTGAAGCCTTCCATTCTGCAGTTCAAAATGGATTTCAGGAGGGCATACTCCCCGGGTTGAAAAAATATAACGATCCGATTTCTTCCCGCCGGCATTTTGCATAGAGCCCATCTGAAGAATCTTGCAACGGTTACGGAATATCATTCGATTCGGGTTAGGGTAATGCAACGCATCACAGATTGAAAATCGTCTAAAAGACGATTTTATGAACAAAACCAGATGATTTTCCGGGTGACTGTTTCATATCATCACATGCCGTTCGATTTAAGAGCCTCTTATATTGATCCCTTCGGAATTCTGTGATAAAAGCGCACAGCTTCTGATTCAACCCCTCGTGTTGCATGATATGGAATGGCCGACACCCTGGTATATTTTAATCGCCGCATTTATTCTTGACCTCCTGTTCGGAGATCCGGAAACGCTCCCGCATCCCATTCGATGGATGGGGAAAAGCATCACCCGGCTTGAGCCGTTATTCAGAATTCCATCATCGCATCTGATCGCTTCAGGTGCACTCTTTTCCATCCTGTTGATCAGTGGAACATGGGGGGTGACGGCTGCTGTCATCAAACTCGGCACTGATCTTCATCCCTATCTTGGAATCGTTTTTGAAACGGTTATTATCTATTATGCCATTTCTGCCCAATCCCTTGAAAAAGAAGCCATGAGGGTGTTTGAGGCATTAAATGGCGGCTCCCTTGAAGACGCAAGAAACCGGGTATCCCGGATTGTCGGAAGAGATGTGGACCGCCTAGATGCTTCACGGGTCTCTCAGGCAACCGTTGAATCCGTGGCTGAAAGCCTGGTGGACGGTGTAATCTCCCCCCTGTTCTTTGCATGGATCGGAGGAGCGCCTCTGGCCATGGCATATAAAATGGTCAATACTCTTGATTCCATGATCGGGCACATGGATGAGACCTATATCCATTTTGGAAAAACATCGGCCAAAATCGACGACGTCGCTAATTTTTTTCCTGCAAGGGCGAGTGTTCCGGTGGTATCCTTATGTGCTCATCTTCTGAATCGACGGGGCGGCGAAGCTTTCATGACCGCCATCCGGGAAGGAAGACTCCATTTAAGCCCCAATTCAGGGTTCTCTGAAGCCGCTTTTTCCGGAGCACTGGGCATTCGGCTCGGAGGATCGAGCCATTATGACGGTCAACCGGTCGACAAGCCGGTGATCGGAAAGCAATTCAGGCTTTCCCGGCCTGCGGATATCCGAAAAGCCTGTGATCTCATGCTGCTTTCTTCCGTGACCTGGGTATCTCTGATTTCGGCATGCTCTGCACTTTTTTAAGCTCAATCGAATCCTTTTAAGCAAAGGCAAATCGAAATGATCATTCAAAGCATATTCGGCCTCTTCGTTTTCATTGCCATCGCGTGGGGAATCTCTGAAAACCCCAGACGCGTCTCGGTCAAAACCGTTTTGATCGGGATTGCCATTCAGCTTACCGTGGGGGCTCTTCTTCTCAAACTTCCGATTTTTAAAGAATTTTTCATCTCTTTAAACAGGGTCATCCTTTCTCTTGAAAAAGCGACAACTTCCGGAACCTCTTTTGTCTTCGGATATCTGGGAGGAGCACCGCTTCCGTTTGAGGAAAAATTTCCCGGAGCAAGCTTTATTCTGGCATTTCGGGCGCTTCCGCTGGTTCTGATTACGAGTGCCCTTTCTTCGCTCCTCTTTTACTGGAAAATCCTTCCCATTGTCGTCCGGGGATTCTCCTGGGGGCTTCAAAAAACCATGGGGATCGGAGGAGCGGAAGGGCTCGGAGCCTCTGCCAATATATTCGTCGGCATGGTCGAATCTCCTCTTTTCATTCGTCCTTATCTGAAAAACATGACCCGAAGCGAAATTTTCAGCCTCATGACCTGCGGAATGGCCACCATTGCAGGAACCGTGATGATCCTCTATTCGAGTATCCTCTCCCGGGCAATCCCGGATGCCATGGGACATATTCTCATCGCATCCATTATCAGTGCTCCGGCTGCCGTCACCATCGCCAAGATCATGGTTCCTGAAACCGGCCGGGTGACGACCGGAGAACTGACTGCTCCGGAAGAGGCAACCGGCGCCATGGACGCTGTGACGCGCGGAACCATTCAGGGGGTATCACTTCTCATCAACATTGTGGCCATGCTTATTGTTCTGGTGGCCCTGGTATCTCTGGGGAACGCGCTTTTAGGGCTTCTTCCGAATATGGGCGAACACCCCATATCCCTTGAACGCCTCATGGGGTATGTCATGGCTCCGGCGGCCTGGCTCATGGGGATTCCCTGGTCCGAATCCCTTCAGGCCGGAACCCTCATGGGCGTGAAGACCATTTTGAATGAATTCCTGGCTTACATAACCCTTTCAGAACTTCCGGAAGGGGCCTTATCTCCGAAAAGCAAGATCATTATCATGTATGCCATGTGCGGCTTTGCCAATCCCGGCAGCCTTGGAATCATGATCGGCGGATTGGGAACCATGGCCCCGGAAAAAAGAAGTGAAATCGTCTCTCTTGGACTCCGGTCCATCATCTCCGGGACTCTGGCCACCTGCATGACCGGTGCTGTGGCCGGTATTCTATGGTGAGGATACACGAATGGTGCAGGGTTAAACTTCTTCTGACCTAAAATGAGGGGTTTAAATAATGACAAGGAAGTTAAATATAATAAATTCAATTTAGGCATACCTAAAATGAGCGTTTGACCTTTAAAAATAAATCCTTATTGTATTATACCACCAAGTAGGATAAGTTGGCCTCTGAAAGTCAATATTTTATGGGAGGTATCAAATGAAACAAAAGAGAATCGGTTTTAAAACGTTATGCATTATGATCGTTGTAGCGGCATGGACAGGCATCGCATATTCAGGAAGTGAAAAGTTCGATGACGCCATGCAGCCGATCCTGATGGAATATCTGAAAATTACAGACGCTCTGGCATCGGATAAGAGTGATCCGGTACCTGATGCGGCAAAAAAAATCGAAGGGCTTGCCCAGACGTTATCTTCTTCCATGATCACGGGAGAACATGCCGGCCACTATAAGAACATTCCGAAGAATCTGCTGGAAAGTTCCAAAAAAATGACTCAGGCAAAAGATATCGCCAAGATGAGATCCGCCCTGTCGGAACTCTCAAAACCCATGGCCATGTGGGCGTCCATGTCAAAACCGGCGGGAATCAATGTTGTCTATTGCCCCATGTATCCGGGATCCTGGCTTCAAAAAGGAGCTGCCGTGCGAAACCCTTACTATGGTGCAAAGATGTCGCGATGTGGAGATATCATCTCCGGTCCGGATGCTAAAAAATAAGTTTTATTCCTATGAAGCTGAAGAGGTCATCGTGAAACCATTTTATATATTGATTGCCGCCATCGGCATGACCGGAATCCTTTTCCCGGCCGCAGGAACCGGAATGGATGGGACGCTGCATAAAGATAAAGAACACCCGATCCCTTCAATCGGTCATGATACAAATCCCCTCAGGCTTGAAGACCTGATTTCCAAAGCGCTTTCAGATTCTCCTGCCATTCAGGCTGCCAGGGCAAAGTTCGAAGCATCCAGAGAGCTTATTGATCCTGCTTCAGCGCTTCCGGACCCTGAACTTGAATTTTCCATTGAAGAAAACCTTCGCTCGGTCTCCTCTCCGGATTTTGTAAAGAGTGAGCTCCGCCTGAAACAAGCGATTCCCTATCCCGGAAAACGAGGGATTAAAGGGAAAATCGCCCGGGCTGAATCCGATGCAGAGTACGCAGCGGTTATCGATACCCGGAGAGAGGTGATAAAAGAAATTCGCAGCCTATACGCTGAGTTATATGCCATAGACAGCGAAGTCGCAGCACTCGGCATTGCACGGGAGCTCATCAAACTTCTCGAAGCCACTGCCGCCGCGCGGTATGCATCGGGACAGGGGGAGCAGGAAGGTCAGATCAAAGCACAGCTTGAGACTTCCCGCATCATGGAACGCCTTGAGGATATTGCCTCGGAACGGAAAGAGATTGCTGCCCAGTTGAGCCGGGCGATGGGAAATCCGAAACAGGATTCCATCGGCCGGGTAACTGCTCTTGGGGAGAAGGGGTTTACCCTCGATTTTCTCAGCCGGGCTGAAGAAAAAGCGCTTCTAAACGCTCCCTCCCTTCATGCCGGAAAAGCTCAACTCCTTGCTGCAGAATTAAGACTTGAAGCGGCAAAACTCGACCTGCGACCGGATTTTTTTACCGGTATCGGAATTGCGTTAAACGCAGAAAACGAATCGGAAGCCGGACTTTCCTTGGGGATGACCCTTCCGGTCTGGCAAAAAACCAAACAAAAACCCCTGGTCCGGGCAGCAGCCGCCAGACTTGATGAAGCCAGAAAAAACCTGGAAGCAGTTCAAAACAGCATTCAAGCGGAAATTGTTCGCTACACTGCGCGGTGGAACAGGGATCAGGAACAGATCCGGCGGTATCAGGATGCGATTCTTCCTCAGACCGGCGCTGCCCTGGATTCGGCACGGGCATCCTATCTTTCCGGACGCGCCGACTTTTCCGTTGTCATCGAAGACTATAATCTATGGCTCGATGCCAGGACCCGACTTGCCCGCCGCGAGGCGGATCGATTCATCACCTGGGCCGGCCTCGAGTTCCTGATCGAACCGTATCCGATCAGAACACAGAAAGAGGAAACCCCATGAATATCCGAAATCATTCCCCACTCCCGGGAGTCCGCATCACCCTTTTGATTTTGGCTCTGCTTTTCATTCTTGTCGCCTGCGCTGAAAAAAAAGAGCAGGCATCTCAGTATATCTGTCCCATGCATCCCACTTATGTATCCGACAAACCCGGAACATGCCCCATCTGCGGAATGGATCTTGTTCAGGCCAAGGAGTCCCCTCAGAAACCCCATCTTCACGAGAAGGAAAAAGGTCTTCCTGAAAAAAAGGAAGTGTCGACTTCAAAAAAAGTCCTTTTTTACCGAAATCCCATGGATCCGTCTGTGACCTCACCGGTTCCTGCCAAAGATGAGATGGGAATGGACTACATCCCGGTCTATTCCGGTGATGATGCTCCATCCGGAGAAAAAGGGGTTCAGGGGATGGCGACGGTGGTCATCGATGAAAAAGGAATCCATCTTGCCGGGATTCAGAGCGTGAAAGCGGTCCGTAAAAAACTGGAAGGAGATATCCGGGCGGTCGGGATCGTCAAGGCCGATGAGTCCAACATCCGCCATGTTCATACAAAAATCTCAGGCTGGATCGAGAAGCTTTTCGTCAATACCACCGGACAGGTGGTTCAAACCGGACAGACCCTTCTCAGTATTTACTCCCCGGAGCTTCTGGCAAGCCAGGAAGAATACCTGAGGGCAAAAGAGTATGCCGCACGATTTGCGGATTCCTCCATCCCTGAAGTCAGAAAAGGAGGAGAAGACCTCTTGAGAGCGGCCCGGAAGCGACTTGAGCTTTTCGACGTCCCAAAAAGTCTGATTGAACAGATTGAGAAAACCGGAAAAACCGAACGCACCGTAACGCTCCTGGCTCCGGCTTCGGGATTCGTCTTTGTCAAACAGGTATATGAGGGTCAGCAGATCGAACCCGGGATGGAGCTCTTCACCATAACAGATCTCTCCACGGTCTGGATTGAAGCCGATTTTTATGAGTACGAATCGCAGTTTGTCAGAATCGGACAAAAAGGGATCATCTCTTTGGCGTATGATCCCAAAAAACGCATCACCGGACAGGTTTCATATATTTATCCATATCTGGATCCTCAAAGCCGAACCTTAAGGGCCCGTTTTGAATTTCCCAATCCGGATCTTTTTTTAAAACCCCAGATGTACGTCAATGTCCTGATGAAAATCGCCATTCCGGATTCGGTCGTTATTCCGGATTCGGCGATCATGAATACGGGGCTGCGTCAGATTGTTTTTGTGGGAAAGGGAGAAGATCGTTTTGAACCCCGGGAGATTCGGGTCGGTTATCGCAGCAGTGGAATGGCCCAGATCATCTCCGGCGTTAAGGAAGGAGAATCGGTGGTTGTCAGGGCGAATTTTCTTCTCGATTCGGAATCTAGGCTCCGAGCCGCCATCATGAAGTCCGCAACACGGGCAGCCGATGACGACAGGGGGAATCCATGATCCGGAAGATTATTGAATTCTCCTCAAACAACCGCATCCTTGTAATCATGGCTGCAATCGTTCTGGCCGGCATAGCCGGTTATACGTTGACGAAAATCCGGCTGGACGCTCTTCCGGATCTTTCGGACACTCAGGTGATCATCTACTCCAGGTGGGACCGGAGTCCGGATATCATTGAAGACCAGGTCACCTACCCCATCATCACCGCTCTTCTCGGGGCTCCGAAAGTCAAAGCCATCCGGGGCTTCTCGGACTTCGGATTCTCCTATATCTATGTCATATTCCATGACGGAACGGACATCTACTGGGCAAGATCAAGGGTTCTTGAATACCTTTCCAAGATTCAGTCCAGACTTCCCCAGGGCGTCCAGACCGAACTCGGCCCTGATGCCACCGGCGTGGGGTGGGTTTTTCAATATGCCCTGATGGATCGATCCGGAAACCACTCCCTCGATGAGTTGCGATCCTACCAGGATTGGACCCTGAGATACGCGGTCCAGTCGGTCCAGGGGGTTGCGGAGGTCGCCTCCATCGGCGGGTTCGTCAAACAGTATCAGATCACCATCGATCCGAACCGGCTCACCGCATACGGCCTCTCCCTCGACGAAGTGATTGCCTCCATCCGCGGTTCAAATAACGAGGTGGGCGGAAGACTGCTGGAATGGAGCGGGATCGAATATATGGTTCGGGGGCATGGATATGCCCGATCTTTGAGAGATTTTGAAAAAATCGTCCTTAAAGCCGGCCCTCAGGGAGTCCCGGTTCTCTTATCCGATATCGGGAGAGTCGATCTGGGCCCGGAAATGCGCCGGGGGATTTCGGATCTTGACGGCCGTGGAGATACGGTGGGCGGAATCGTGGTGATGCGGCACGGCGAGAACGCGCTGAATGTCATCAACCGGGTCAAGGAGAGACTCAAAGAGATCGAACCCTCCCTTCCCGAAGGTGTGGACGTGATCATCACCTATGACCGGTCCGATCTGATCCACCGGGCTCTCGATACCTTAAAGGATAAACTCACCGAGGAAATGATCATTGTGTCGCTGGTGATCCTGGTTTTTCTGTGGCATATTCCTTCTTCCATTATTCCCATCATCACGATCCCTCTTTCCGTGCTGTTATCTTTTATCCCCATGTATCTGCTCGGCATCAATGTCAATATCATGTCCCTGGCCGGAATCGCCATTTCCATCGGCGTTCTGGTGGACGGCGCTATTGTGGAAGTGGAGAACGCCTATAACAAGATCTACCACTGGCAGGTCGACGGAAGAAAAGGGGATTTTCACCACGTCCGGCTTGAAGCACTTAAAGAAGTCGGTCCTTCGGTCTTTTTCTCCCTTCTTGTGATTGCGGTCTCCTTTCTTCCGGTCTTTGCCCTAGTCGAGCAGGAAGGGCGATTGTTCAAGCCCCTGGCGTATACCAAAACACTCGCCATGGCCATTGCAGCGCTCCTTGCCATCACCCTTGATCCGGCGCTTCGAATGCTCTTTTCAAGGATCGATCCGTTTACCTTCCGTCCGAAATGGATCTCATGGGGCGCCAACAGACTCCTGGTGGGGACCTATTATTCGGAAGAGCGCCATCCCATCAGCCGGATCATTTTCAAGCTCTATGAACCGGTTTGCCGTTTTGTTCTAAGACATCCGAAATCGATCGTATCCTTATCTCTGGTTCTGGTTGCCGTCAGCATCCCGGTCTATTTCAAACTCGGGTCTGAATTTATGCCGCCACTGAAAGAAGGAAGCATTCTTTATATGCCTACGACTCTTCCAGGCATCTCCGTAAGTGCGGCCCAGGAGCTTCTCACGACCCAGGACCGCGTTCTGAAATCATTTCCTGAAGTGGAGCGGGTCTTCGGAAAAGCAGGCCGGGCAGAAACCTCAACGGATCCGGCCCCGTTCTCCATGATGGAAACAACGGTAATCCTCAAACCCGAAGACCGGTGGAGGCCCAGAGAGAGATGGTATTCCTCATGGGCGCCGGGACCCGTTAAAGCCGTCCTTCGCCCTCTCTGGCCCGACACCATCTCCTGGGAGGAGCTTATCAACGAGATGGATCATGCCATGCAGATTCCCGGTGTGACCAATGCCTGGACCATGCCGATCAAAGCCAGGATCGACATGCTCTCCACCGGTGTTCGAACGCCTGTCGGAATTAAAATTTTCGGATCGGATTTAAGTCAGATCGAACGTATCGGTACGGATCTCGAAGGGATCATCCGGAAAATACCCGGCACCCGAAGTGTCTATGCGGAGCGTGTGGCCGGCGGCTATTTCGTGGATTTTAAACCCAGACGGGAAGAGCTTGCCCGGTATGGCCTGACCATCGAAAACCTTCAAAGCGTCATTATGAGCGCCATCGGAGGAGAGAACATCACCACCACCATCGAAGGACGGGAGCGGTATCCGGTCAATATCCGGTATCCCCGGGAACTGCGCGATGACCTGGATCGCCTGAAACGCGTTCTGGTTGCCACATCGACAGGGGCTTCCATCCCTCTGGCGCATGTTGCGGAGATTGAAGTCATCTCCGGGCCTTCCATGATCCGGGATGAAAACGGTTTTATTTCAGGTTATGTGTATGTGGATATTGCCGGCCGGGATATCGGGGGCTATGTGAATGAAGCCAAAAAAGCGGTAGCGGCATCCCTTTCACTCCCCACCGGATATGTTCTTCAGTGGAGCGGACAGTATGAAAACATGCTCCGGGTTCGTGAGCTTCTGAAAATCATCGTTCCCATCACCCTTATTCTGATATTTGTCCTTCTCTATATCAACACGAAATCGACATTTAAAGCGCTGGTGGTCATGCTTGCCGTCCCCTTTTCAGCCATCGGCGCCCTCTGGCTTTTCTATTTTCTCGATTATAATATTTCGATCGCCGCCTGGGTGGGGATGATCGCGCTTCTCGGTCTTGATGCGGAAACCGGAGTCTTCATGCTTCTTTTCCTCGACCTTGCCTATGACGATGCCAAACGGGAAGGGAAGCTGAAACGTGAAACAGATCTTGATGAAGCCATCGTGCATGGAGCGGTAAAGCGGGTCAGACCCAAGATGATGACGGTCTGTTCCGCATTCATGGGGCTCCTCCCCATCATGTATTCCGTAGCGACCGGAACGGATGTCATGAAGCGGATTGCCGCACCCATGATCGGCGGGTTGATCACATCCTTTTTACTTGAACTGATCGTCTATCCGGCAATCTACAAGCTTTGGAAAAGAAAAACCGTAAGAGGCTGACGAAATCATGCCCCAAGATCGAGGACATGAAGCGTGACCTCGGTTTCAACGCCTTTTAATGCGGCGTGGAAAGACCTTTTGATCTTTAGCGTATCGGCCACGTGCCGATAAAGCGAGTCCGAAAGAACCACTTCCCCGCCTTTTGCCTGGGACTGAATCCGGGAGGTGATATTAACGGCCGATCCGACGATCCCGTACTTTGCCCGTTCTTCGGATCCGATGTTTCCCACGACAACCTGCCCTGAGTTGAGTCCGATCCCGATCCGGACTTCCGGCAATACTTTCTTGATTATCTCCCGGTTCACCATCTCC
>JBFMEI010000034.1:0-3846 GCA_040753295.1 Thermodesulfobacteriota bacterium
GTCTTTTGGATCCACTGGAATACCAGTCCGGATATCATCATTCCGGTCATTAGAACTCCCAGAACGATAAAAATCCCAAAAAATCGGATAAAGAGCGTTCCAATGGCATAGCCCCAGAATGAATCTCTGGGGCCGCCGATAATCAGAATATTTCCGTCGGATTTTCCGTCCGAATCCATGATACCGCCATCCTGAACATCAAGGTGTATCTCAAAGATGCGGTTTTCACGCTGAACGACGGTGGGTTTGGGTTTGATCCAGTTCGGTGTCGCCCCAGAATTGAACATAAAAAATTGGGTTGATGAAGTAAAAAAATCAGAGGAGATGATGATCTCGGTCTTGCCTCCCTGGGGAACTCCGGAGAGCTTGATCTGAAAGAGATCCGACTTGAAATTTTTCCAATCGACATCGGGACGTTCGTAATCCTTAAATGCCAACCCGGTGACCTCATCCAGATGGGCGGAAGAGGCTTTGAAATAAATTTGAATACTCGTACTTTTCCCTCTTGGGATCAGCTTGGCCGTGGTTTGATCCTCCTGACGTGAAAATTCCGGCCTGGGTTTTTCCGAGTCTGAGCCGAGAGAAACCGCATGAACCGGCAGGCTCTGGAAAACCAATCCGAAGATGATCATCAAATACAAGCTGATTCGAAGCATGACCGTTTTGCTCCTTTAAACTTATTGAAACATGGCAATAAACATCCCGGCTGCTGCAGCCGAACCGATAACGCCTGCCAGATTTGGGCCCATGGCATGCATGATGAGCCAGTTGTTGGGATCAGATTTAAATCCTTCGGACTGGCTGACGCGTGCCGACATGGGGACCGCTGAGACACCGGCTGAGCCGATCAGGGGGTTCATTTTTTCTTTAAGAAAAAGATTCATGATATGAACGGTCAGGATTCCTCCAAAAGTGCAGATGGCAAAATCGACCAGGCCAAAAGCAAAGATGAGGAGCGGTTTCCAGTTTAAAAATACTTCGGCTTTCATCGTAGCGCCTACGGATATTCCCAGGAGAATGGTGACGATATTCATGAGGGCGTTTTGAGCTGTATCGGAAAGCCGTTTCACCACACCGCATTCCCGCATGAAATTCCCGAACATGAACATCCCCATGAGCGGGGCTACAGCCGGAATGAGAAGGATGATAAGAGTGGTCCCGATGAGCGGAAAGAGGAGTTTTTCTCTTGAAGAAACAGGTCTGAGCTGGCGCATTTTAATCCGCCGCTGTTCCGGAGTTGTAAAGAGGCGCATGATGGGGGGTTGGATGAGAGGGACCATGGCCATATAGGAGTAGGCCGCCAGGGCATTGGCGCCGAGAAGGTGGGGGGCCAGTTTTGCGGTGAGGTAGATGGTCGTGGGGCCGTCTGCGCCGCCGATAATCCCGACAGATGCCGCTTCCTTAAGAGTGAATCCAAAAAGCAGGGTTCCGATATAAGTGACAAAAACACCCAGCTGGGCACCGGCACCGATAATGAGGGTCTTGGGATTGGCGATCAATGGCCCGAAATCGGTCATGGCCCCTAATCCCAGAAAGATGACACATGGAATGATTTCCCATTCAACCCCATATTTATAGAACGCCCGGATCAACTCCGGAGACCCCTGTTCGGTAAATCCCATCAGGGGTGTTATGGGAAAATTGACCAGAAAAATTCCGAATCCGATAGGGACGAGCAGGAGGGGTTCATATTCTTTTGCAACCGCGAGATAGAGAAATAAAAGGCCGATACAAAGCATCACCCCATTTCCGACTGTCATGTGGGGCATGCCGGTTTGTGTGGTAAGGATGCTTTGAATTAATTCAAGGACTTGACTCCATGTCATGATGGATTACTCCTTCAGGTATGCAGCTAGAGGGGAATGTTTCCGTGTTTTTTTGCCGGATTGACGTCCCGCTTGGTTTTAAGCATCTGAAGCGCTTGGATGATTTTCGGACGGGTATCGGCCGGATCGATGACGTCATCGATATATCCGAGTTCTGCGGCTTTATACGGATTTGCAAATTTATCCCGATATTCGTCGACGAGTTTTTGTTTCATGGCCTTTGGATCAGCGGCTTTTTGAATTTCGTTTCGACTGATGATATTTACAGCGCCTTCGGCTCCCATGACGGCGATTTCCGCAGTGGGATATGCCAGAACAATATCCCCCCGGATATGTTTGGAGCTCATGACGCAATAGGCACCACCATATGCCTTCCGCGTGATAATGGTAATCCTCGGGACCGTTGCTTCACAGAACGCATATATCAGTTTGGCACCATGCTTGATAATACCGCCCAGCTCCTGCTGAATACCGGGAAGAAATCCGGGAACATCTTCGTAGATAATCAGGGGGATATTGAACGCATCGCAGAACCTCACGAATCTGGCCCCTTTCATCGAAGCATCAATATCCAGGCATCCGGCTAATGCGTTGGGTTGATTGGCAATAATCCCTACAGAATATCCGTCGAGCCTTCCGAATCCGATGACAATGTTTTTTGCATAATGCTCCTGGACTTCAAAAAAATATCTGTTGTCAAGGTTGGATCGGATGATATCTCGAATATCATACGGTTTATTCGGATCTGCCGGAACCCTTTCCTGAAGCGTCGGATCGCGTCGCCGGGGATCATCCGTGGGGGTGATGCGCGGCGGATCTTCCATGTTATTCTGGGGAAGAAAGGAGAGGAGTTCACGGATCTTTTCAAGGCAGCTTTCATCGTCAGGCGCGGCAAAATGGGCGACACCGCTGGTACTGTTATGGGTCATGGCGCCTCCGAGGGATTCCTTATCGGTTTCCTCTCGGGTGACGGCTTTAATGACTTCAGGGCCGGTAATGAACATATGGCTTGTTTTTTCCACCATGAACACCCAGTCGGTTAAGGCAGGGGAATATACGGCACCGCCTGCCGATGGCCCCATGATTGCCGAAATCTGAGGAACGACACCTGATGCCATGACGTTTCGAAGGAAAATATCGGCGTATCCGGCAAGGCTCATAACCCCTTCCTGAATCCGGGCGCCACCGGAGTCGCAAAGGCCGACTACCGGCATCCCCATTTTCATTGCCATTTCCATAACCTTGCAAATTTTCTCGGCATGGGCCAGAGAGAGCGATCCTCCGAAGACGGTAAAATCCTGGGCAAAGATAAAGGTTTGCCTTCCATTGATATTCCCATATCCGGTGATGACGCCGTCTCCAAAAATTTTCTGTTCAGGCATTTCAAAATCCACACAACGATGCAGTTTAAACCGGTCTATTTCAACAAAGGATTCAGGATCAAGAAGGCGTTCAATCCGCTCCCGTGCCGTAAGTTTTCCGGACTCATGTTGTTTTCGAATTCGATCCGGACCCCCGCCTTGCAACGACTGGCGGCTTTTTTCTTCAAGCTTGGCCAATACGGTTTTTGAGTCCATAAATATTCCCTTTCGAGATTTAAAAATGCTTTCGGAAGCGATTTATTGTTGTATTCTATTGAAATATCGAGTAAAATTTATTTTTAAACCAATATTATTAACAGAATAAAAATAGAGCGTCAATGGGTTATGAAAGGGTATCTCCTTGACTATCCGAAGTTTTGAATTACTGTTGTTCAACATCATATGGAGGTCTTGAAATGCCCATTTACGAATATCAGTGTAACCGGTGCTGCCATTGTTATGAAGAGCTGGTTTTTTCAGAAAAGGATGCTCTCCCGAAATGCCCGAAATGCAGTTCCCGGGATGTCAAAAAACTGTTGTCGGCCGGATCTGTTCGCCCTCAGGGGATCCCCACAGGATCTGGAGGGTTTAAAGCTCCGTCCTGCAAGCCATCAGGGTGAGGGATTTAAGCATCCTTAGGGTCTAAGGATAATTTGAAG
>JBFMEI010000034.1:3856-11098 GCA_040753295.1 Thermodesulfobacteriota bacterium
GTATAGTCAAAAAAAGGCCTGCCTTAAGCAAGCAGGCCTTGATGATTTGCTCACTCTGGTTTTAAAAGTTCAGGCGATCCGCATAATCAGAGCGAGCCTGTTTTTGACAGGGGTTATTGAGATTTTGTTGTGCCTGTTCCCTGGGCAGGAGCTGCAGCCGGTGCAGCGCTTTTTTCAGCAGATTCGGCCTGGGGCTTGTTTTCCTGTACGCTTTTTACCGCTTCATCCTCATCCTGAAGGCTTCCCAGTTTTTTAAGTGCATCTCCTTTGGACTCAGTCGTCGCTTTTTCGCTGCATGCTGTGAATAAAAAACCGACTAGAACAAGGATCGCAACTACGGTCAGAGCCCTGCAAAAAGATTCTTTCCTGAATCGTTTCATTTTTCCCTCCTTTGTTTTTTAAATGGATATCTATTCATCAAGGTCTATGGGTGATCAACAACATCAGGTTTTAAAAACCTGAATTGAGCGTTTTAAATTCAAAATACTCACCAGCCACTGAATTCAGATAAAATAGAAAAAGACTTGTAACAGTCGAAAAATTTCGTGTCAATTTATTTTCTTGTCATTACCCAGGTTCCGTTCCATTTGTCTCCAATAACCGGTTTCAACTCTTCACACCGTCTTTTGTATGCTGAAGCTGCCGGATCCGTCTCCTGAAGAGATGAGAAGAGAGCATGTGCTTCGTCAAAGGACCCTTGATAAAATAAATTAAGTCCGATGGCAAATCGATTCAGGGATTCACTTCTCCGTTTGAATTCATCTGAAAACATGGGTTCAAATACCAAAACCGGTTCTTTCCTTCCGATAACCGCGACACGCCCGATCTCTCGACAGAAAAAATCCTTGTTCAAACGATCAGCGGTTGCTTTGGAGATTAAAACCCGTGTTCCAAATTCCTTATTTACTCCCTCCAGCCTTGAAGCCAGATTGACGGCATCTCCGAGCATTGTGTAATCGAATCGGCTCTGGGATCCCATATTTCCGACCACAGCCTCTCCGGTGTTTATGCCGATTCTCATAATAAGATCGCTGTCTGTCTTGCCCATAATTAACGGGGCAATCTCCTTTAGGCGCTCCTGACATCTCAGTGCGGCCGTTACTGCTCGAACCGCATGATCCGGAACATCCAACGGAGCATTCCAGAATGCGATGATGGCATCTCCTTCATATTTATCTACGGTACCTTCCTCTTCGTGGATGATATCGGTCATCGCCGAAAGGTAACTGTTTAAAAGTCGGGTCAGATCTTCCGGACTCAGTTTTTCAGATATGGAGGTAAATCCCTGAAGATCGGAGAAAAAAATCGAAAGGGGTTTTCGTTCGCCCCCGAGTTTCAGTTGATGGGGGTTTAGGACAAGCTGTTCGATCACCTTGGGGCTTAAGTATTGAGCAAAGGCTTTTTTAATATAGCGTTTCTGACGTCCTTCCGTAGCGTAATTTACCAGAATGCCCAGAGAAAGCGGCAGGAGGCCGGCAACTTCCAGATCCATAAGAGGGATCCAGATTCCCAATCGATATCCGGCGATGGAGATGACAATGGGAAACGCAATCAGAAAAGCTCCCATTCCCAGACTGCCGGACGGGCTTTTAAAGCGAAGAATCAGAAATCCGGTTCCACCGGAAAAAATTAATATTATAAAGATTACAAAGACCGGAGGGATTTCCATGATAAAATCATCGGAAATAAAATTGTCAAGGAGAGTGGCGTGAATACCGACTCCAGGATAAATGTTTCCAACAGGAGTAGGTCTTAAATCCATAAGTCCGGGTGCGGAAAAGCCGAATAGAACATATTTATCTCTAAAGGTATCCGGAGAAACCGTTGGCGCCAATCCTTCACGCATCCGGATTTCGGATTGGATTACCGATGCGGCGCTGATGGGGTTATATACGGTCACCGGACCCCGATATCGAAGGATTAACGGACGTTTCATATCCGTTTCAAGCGGGTTCCGGTCAATGAGGGTTTTCCCGGGCCTGATCATGGTGTTCCGATCAGCTCCGGTAAGGATCATTCCCGTTGCCAGGCAGGGAATGAGACGACCGCTGAATTTTGTGTAAAGTGCTGCCCGCCGAAAAATCGCATCCGGATCGGGTAGATGGTTGACATGTCCGAATCCTGCCATGTGCATTCCGATTTCAGGGATAGGGTAAGAGGCTTTTTCTTTACCGCCCGCAGTGCTTAAAAAAACAGCGCCCACAACGCGGCCGAAGGAGGAGAGAGAGGTCCCAAATCGTTTGTCGTCGGAGACTCCATAAGAAGAGGGTTCGAGAAAAAGAACATCCAGGCCGACAGCCTTTGCATGGCTTCTTGCGAAAAAATCGATGAGGGTTGCATATACTTCTCTGGGCCACGGCCAGGAAAGGCTGCTTTCCTTTTGTAGCCAGTCAAGGCTATTCTGATCCAGAAGAATGATACGGATTTGATCGGTTCCTTTTCCCGGAGAAGCAAGAAGCCGGATTCTCCAATCCCAGGTTTTGGCTTCCCACAATTCAAGGAGTCCAGTGAAGTGGATAAGGATCGCAATAAAGGCTCCTGTCATTCCGATCAATACCGGGTGCCGGATTTTATTTCGGATAGAGAGGAATGGAATCATGATCGATCCATCAGGGTTTAAATGGAATGGAGATGAGAAGTGAATCGGCTCTTTCTGATTTCAGGGATGACATTTTCAGCCGGTTTACCGATTTCGTCTTGTATATCCTTGATTCGGCTTCCTGGAGAAGGATGGGTTTTTGCAAAATCATGCCCTTCAGGTTTAAGCGTCTTTTCCATGATCTTCAGCATATCGACAAGCCCCTGGGGAGAGTACCCGACCGTTTTTAAAATATTGACCGAGGCTTTATCCGCGTCCTGCTCCTGAGATCTTGAGTAGCCTCTGGTAACCATGGTTTTGAAGATGTCAGAGATGGATTCCTCAAAAATATCGGTCAATCGGGCAAGGTCGGCGCCTCCATAGGCTTTCGCAGTCTCCGCTCCAAGTATAGTGAGGGCTGAAGTCACTCTTGAATTTTCAATGGCTTTCAGGCCGTGTTTTTCCTGAACGTGTCCGACCTCATGAGCGAGAACTGCAGCAAGGGAATCCTCGCTCCGACAGCACTTCAGCAAGCCTCTGGCAATAAAAATAAATCCTCCGGGTGCGGCGAAGGCGTTGATTTCACTGGAATCCAAAATTAAAAAATGGTATCCGCCGAAGGTTTCAGGCCGATTCGAGGCCATGGCAAGTGTTTGTCCCACCAGGTTGATATATCGATTGGCATTCGCATTATTGTATGGTTTATACTTGGTCAGAATCATTGCACCGATGGTCCGACCGATATAGTATTCCTGCTCCGGTGTGATGTCTTCAAATGTTTTGGCAATCGCCTGAGAAGTTTTAACTATGGCCTGGGCTTTTTTAGGATCCAGAACACCCACCTTTGATGCAGCAGTTGAAATGGGTCCGATGGATTGGCATCCTGACAGCCATGGTAAGCAGTAAAACCCAAAAACCGACCCCTTCCCGATTAAGCCGAGAAACCGGCGTCTGTTCATGGGTTTCATAACAGACCTCCCCTGGGATTCAATCTTCCTTCATTGATAAACGCTTTTATCTCCCCTGGGGATACAACACGCTTTTCCATTTCATCGATCAAGGCAAAATTCATATTCCTGTTTCTGGCGCGGAATTGATCTTCAACCTGCTTGTTGAATCCCTTTCCGGCCAGTGCCAGTTCTTCTCCGGAAGCTTTTTGCGGCACTTGAGAAGTTCCTTTTTGAATGACGATCTTCTTCTCGGTTAAGGCCGAATGGTGAATCCAACCTTCAATCTTTTTCCCGGGTAAAGCGACCTTGATCCATCCCGCTTCTTCGGAAAGAAAGCGTACCTGATCTCCATAGGATACGCTGCAGATGTTTTGTCCGAGAAAGGAAGGTGTTTTACGGAGTTGGCCGTTTTTGATTTGAATACTCATCATGCGTTCGGAACCCATCGTCGGTGTTACTCCTTAAAAAAAGGATTCATGAATGATGCCGGACATCGAAGAAAACGCTTGAATCGTATCTGAAACACTTAGACCTCAATTCAGGTTAGAATATTTTATTGCTTTTTGTCAAGACATGAACCCATTGAATGCCGGGCCATTTTATTCATAATGCTTTTCTTTTTTCAGCGGTTATGTAACTATTAAAAACGCTCAATTTAAGTAAACTCTGACTTGTCATTAATTAAAACGCCCAATTTAGGAAAAAGATAATCTTCAAAGGAAGGTGATTATGGAGAAACTTTGGGAAAAAAACCTGAGTTGCGCCGTATCCTGCTCACGATGCAGAAAATCCTTGAAGGGGAATGACTTGCGGATCCTTTCCGTTTACGATCATCATCCGATATGCATGGAATGCAAAACAGAAGAGGAAGCACGCACGGATTATGAGAATATTTCAAAGGAAATGATCGGAACATGCATGGCGGACGTCGAATTAAAATACAGCGATCCGGGAGGTTATTGCTATTTTCATTTTTATCCCTTCAAGTGCTGAAGGGATGATATGAATCGGATAAACCCTGGGAGGGAAAATCCTTCCCAGGGTTGTTGCTTTCACCTGATCTATTTTTTCTTTTCCGGTTTTTTGGCGCCGGCCTTCTTTGCTTCCTGAGCTTTGGTCTTGGCATCGGCAATCCCCTGTTCAATCTGAACGAACTGCTCTTTCAATTGAACGGCCTTTTCGGAAGCCTCCTTGAATTTTTCACCTGAAAGCATTCCCTCCAGTTCGGTGATTCCGGCTTCAACCGCAGCCACTTGTTCTTTCACGGGCTTCAGAAGATCTGCGGGAAGCTTTGCGCTTTCGACAGCGGCCACCAGCCCTTTGGCGTTTTCAAATCCCTGTTTAACCTCATCGACCAGGGCAACAGCCGCTTCTTTTGCTTTTGCTTTTCCGGATTCGATGGCCCCTTTGGCCTTATCGGCTGCTTCCTTGGCTTGAATTGCAGTCTGTTTTGCCGCCTTGTAATCTTTCTTTCCCATTTCAGTATTCAATTTTGCCAACAGGGCCTGTGCGTTTTTCAGTTCATTTGGAGCATATTGCTCCGCACCGCCGGTTATGGCTGCCTGTAATGCGGCGTTGGCTGCATCGACTTCCTGTTTGGGGGGTTGTGCACATCCGGAGAACAAAGCGAGCAGGATGGCTCCGAAACAGAAGATCACAAGGGGTTGAATGCATGTTTTGACTTTCATGGTTTCCTCCTTAACTCTTTTTTGTTATTGATAATAATGCCTGATATAAAAACCGGACCTTCATCCTTTTTATAAAAACCGGACCCTCTAAGCCTTATTTTCAGGGTCTGTAATTTAAAATAGGAAAAATCGATTGTCAATATACACGATCAAATCAAGACATGGAGATCATTTAACCGGATACAGGATCTTTAAGTGTCGTGAAGTGAATCGTATCCATTTGATGGAGTCAAAATATGGTATGGGATCGGATGGAATTGCCATGGACGAAATGGAGCATTTTAACAATTGCCGTTTGTGTCCCCGGGAGTGCGGCATAAATCGTTTTTCAGATCATCATAAGGGATTTTGCCGGGAGAGCGATCAACTGCGGATCGCGTTTATCGGTGTTCATTTTGGAGAAGAACCGCCGATTACCGGAACAAAAGGATCTGGAACAATTTTCTTTTCCGGATGTTCCTTGAGGTGTTCCTTCTGTCAAAATCATCAGATTTCCCATTCAGGCATCGGAAAGATATTTACCCTTGACAACCTGGTGGATCAGGTTGAGGAGGTGATCGATAAATACGGCGTTCATAACATTAATTTCGTAACCCCGGATCATTTTTTTCCCTTTGCTTTCAACCTTTGTCGAATCCTTCGAAAAAAAGGCCATTCTCTGCCGATGCTCTATAATGTGTCCGGATATCAGTCGGTAAAGATGCTTCGGCTTGCAGAATCTGCTGTGGATATCTATCTTCCCGATTACAAATACTCGGATCAACGGCTCGCATCCGCTTTATCCCGTTGCAGGGATTATCCGGAAGTGGCGCTTGCCGCAATTTTGGAAATGGTCCGCCAGAAAGGATTTCTGAATTCATTTCAAACCGGAGATCCCATCGCGGACAGAGGGGTTCTGGTCAGGCATCTCATCCTTCCGGGGTATCCGGATAATTCCAAAAATGCGCTCACCACACTTTTTCTTGAATTCGGCCCCGGATTGCCGATCAGTCTGATGTCCCAGTACAGTCCGGTTACTCCACAAGAGGATACCGATCTGAAGCGATATCTCCGGAAGGATGAATTCGACGAAGTTTATGAGCATGCCATGGATCTTGGCTTTCATCACCTCTTCGTCCAGTTTCCGGAAACACTGGAAAAATCGGATGATAAAGGAGATCCTTTTGTTCCGGATTTTGGTTTGGCTGCTCCGTTCCTGGGAAAAGGGAATTGACGTTGCATTCTGAAGCCACGAACTGCGCTGGTCTTCCATTGAAAGGGTGTTTATATTACATTGCGTATATGATAACGGATAAGGTGAAAAGGACGATGGGGTCTTGGCATGGAAACCATTCGAAAGGAGCGGCGATGAAAAAAAATTTCCGGATAACCGTAATCGGTATTTGTTTCCTGATGTTCAATGGCGTTGTATTATCCGGCGCTGCTCCTCTTATGCATGAACAAAAAGAGAACCGGAAGACTTTAAGATTTGGAATTCATGTAAGTGAAATCGGCTCTATGGATCCGCATTTTGCAGCCGGTTCTCAGGACCGGGCAATTGCGGATATGATCTTTAATGGTCTTCTCCGGTATCAGGATGGAAACGCACCGAAGATTGAACCGGATCTTGCTGAAGCCATACCTGAACCCAGGAATATTAAAGGGATCCAGATATGGACGTTCAAGTTAAAAAAAGGGGTTCTGTTTCATCCTTTTGAAGGACACGATTCCTATGAAATGACATCTGATGACGTCATTTTTTCATTTCATAAAGCTGCAAACTCGAAATATTCCGCCTATGCCGGTGAATACGAAGAGATGACTTTTGAAAAGGTGGATGATTACACGATCAACATCATCCTTAAAAAACCGTTATCACCGATTCTTTTTCTTCCAAAGGTAACCAATTATTCCGGCGGATTTATTGTCAGCAAGAAAGCCATTGAGTCGAAAGGATATGAATATTTTAAATCCAATCCGGTGGGGACAGGGCCGTGCATGTATTATTTTTAAAAAACGAAATAAGCGATTTCCCTAAGAGCGAAAG
>JBFMEI010000035.1:0-10973 GCA_040753295.1 Thermodesulfobacteriota bacterium
GGCAGAATAATATCCGGTCGCAATGTTTACAAAGACGGCTTCTTTTCACTGGGTTTCTCCGCATCTGTTTTCGCTCTGCTTCTGTACATATTCACCATATCTTTGATCTTCTGTCCTGTTGGAGTAGTGTAATCGGGGTTCAATTTCACGAGCTCTTCCCAAGCCCGAATCGCCCCCTCGGTGTCGTTTAGATCGTGGAGAAGCACAATCCCTTTATTAAACCGCGACGTTTCATGGCGCGGATTGACCCCCATGGCACGATCAAAGGTTTCCACCGCAAGCTTGGGCTTTCCCATCCGCCGATGCATGATTCCCATATCGGTAATGACGTCGGCGTTCTCTGGATTGATCGCTAAGGACTTTTCATAAGCCTGAATTGCTTTTTCAGGCTGATCGGAATCAAAATACCGGTTTCCCAATTCAATCCATGCTTCCACATTTTTCGGCTTTTCTGCCACTTCATCTTCAAGGGCCTTGATCTGCTCCAGAACCCTGGAGTCGACTTTTCGTTCTGCCTCTGTCTCCTGACCCATTCCGGCTCCCAAGGTAGGTGTCTGTGGCATGGTTTTATAAATTGTAACAGCAATCCCGGAAAAAAATCCAAACGCCAGGCAGATCCCGGCGATGATGAACATGGTTTTTTTCTTCACATAATCTCCAGACACATTTGCTTCCGGGGTCATACTTTTCTTAATCGATGCCGGCATGCTCTATCTCCTGACTGTTAGATTCAGACAAAAAATGTTGTTAATACTTAAAACGCTCGATTTAGGATTTACCTAAATTGAGCGATTTAGGATTTATTTAACTTGACCACTACAAATCCCACATTCCTCCGTTGAATGAACATCTGAACTGATTCCCCTTTTTTCACCTTATCCATGGTTTCTCGATATTTTTTTACGGAATTAACAGGGATATGATTGATTTCTTTGATGATATCTCCGACGATAACCCCGGATGATTCCCCTTTGCTTCCGGCAGCTACCCCAATGACGACAACGCCTTCTGTTTGAGGCATATTGAACCGGCCGGCAATTTCAGGAGTCAGTTCCGAGACCTGAATTCCGACTTCATCCTCAAATCCTTTATCATTTTTTTCAGAAGCAACTTTTTCATCTTCTCTTTTTGCAATAACCACTGTGGCAGTCTTTTCCTTCCCGCCTCTCAGGTACTTGACAGTAACTTTATCACCGACATTGATATCGGCAATCAATCTGGTCAACTGACGGGTATTTTTAACTTTCTGGCCATTGATTTCGAGGATGATATCCTTGGCCTGAATTCCTGCCTTTTCAGCCGGATCCCCTGGGAATACCTGGACAACCAATACTCCCTCTCCTTCTTTAACGCCGTGGTATTCAGCCATTTCCCCCTTCAAGTCCTGAATTCCAACGCCCAGCCATCCGCGAGTCACTTCACCTCTGTTTTTCAACTGGTCAATAATCCCCACGGCCAGATTGATGGGAATTGCAAAGCCGATCCCCTGTCCGCTGGCGATAATGGCAGTGTTGATCCCCACAGCCTCTCCCTCCATATTGATCAGTGGACCTCCACTGTTGCCGGGATTTATGGAAGCATCTGTTTGGATAAAGTCGTCATAAGGACCTGAGCCGATCACCCGTCCCTTGGCACTCACGATACCGGCAGTCACAGTGCTTTCAAGTCCGAACGGATTCCCGATCGCAACCACCCACTCCCCGACTTTCAATGAGTCGGAATTCCCCAGCTTCAATACCGGCAGGTCCCTCGTACTCTTTATTTTAATCAAAGCGATGTCTGTGTTGGGATCCCGTCCGATGATTTTTCCTTCAAACTCCTTTTCATTGTAAAGCTGAACACGAATCTCATCCGCATTATCAATCACATGGTTGTTGGTGATGATATACCCTTCCTTATCAATGATAAATCCGGACCCAAGGCTTCGCTGCTTGAATTCCCGCTGGGGATCATCCCCGAAAAAGCGCTCAAAAAAATCCTGAAAAGGATCGTTCCGCTCCCCTGGAGGCGTCATGAAATGGCGGAATACCCGCCCACTCCCTTTTGTCGTCTTGACCGTTCGAATATTCACCACTGCCGGGGAGACCGTTTCAGCCAGCCGGCTGAAGCTTTCAGGGGCAAGAAACCGATCTTTCTCCTTTTCTTTCTCTTTTGCTCCTACCAGAGTATTCATTGAAGATATGGCAAAGGCCAGACCGGCGATTACAAAAAGGGCAATCCCTACTGCAACAGCCTTCCCTTTTATTCCACTCAAATGGTTTTTAAAAAAATCCATGGATATCCTCCTTTTTCGAAATCAGAACACTTAATCCGTTCAATTGATTGTTGACCATGATAATCATTTTTTGTTTGATTTTCAATTCGTTATGCCAAATATTACACAGGTGCCTGCTTTTCCTTCAGACGACCATCTCTGATGCATGGACTACAATTACGCAAATTGAGTAAATGTTGAGTCTATCGAATTTTATCAGCAAATAACATGCCAGATAAAAATAGTAAATTGAAATGCTTTTTAATAAATAAGTCCTGATTCTCATCAATTCATTTCAATTTTATCGATTTAGGTAAATTTACCTTGCAGTTTATTTCCGGTTATTGGATACTTTGTATCCAGAATATTGGGCTTTAATTTTTATTTGGATAAAAAATAACCAGTCGTTTTTTGATTTTTTCAATTTGGAGGGGCATTTGGCCTATTTTTATATTCATTTCACTTCAATCTCATCTGACTGGAGCGATTTGATGAGGCATTGATCTTGCATATGAAATTAAAACCATGATTTCACGAACCCCGGGCAGATCGATATTGACAACCCTACCCCCATGGATTTTTATCGGGGCCGCTGCGATTCTATTTCCGATTTTCGCATTCATCACTTTTCAAAACATCAACCGGGAAAAAGAGAGCAGCTCACGCCTGCTCCTGGAAAAAGGTGCGGCCCTGATTCGCTCTTTTGAAGCCGGTACCCGGACCGGGATGATGGGGATGCAGTGGGACGGGTTCGGGCTTCAACGGCTTTTAACCGAAACTGCCCGCCAGCAGGATATCCTCTATCTTCTTGTTACCGATACTTCGGGTAAAATTCTTGCCCATAATAATCCTGTTTATATCGGTCAAATCCATGGAGCAGGACTGGATCTGATCCAGATCCACCAGATCGAGGCCGTGCAGAACCGGGTGGTAACAACTTCGGCGAATAAAAAGATCTTTGAAGTCTTCAGAAAATTTTCTCCTTCAGGAGGAAGGTTTGGAATGAATCGGGGACGGATGATGTTTCATCGCTTCTTTGAACGCCCCGGAGAAGAGCTGCGGGAAATCAGCAGTATGGAGACAATCATCTTTGTGGGCTTAGACATGAGTGCGGTGGAAGAGGCATCACAGGCCGATACCCGTCATACCGTTATTATGGGGATCATTCTTCTTTTAATTGGTTTTTCTGGAATTGTTCTGCTCTTTCTGGCCCAGAATTACCATGCAACCAAATCTTCCCTTTCCAGGATCAAAGCGTTTTCAGACCATCTGGTTGAGAATATGCCCATCGGTCTTATTGCCACTGATACCAAAGGACAAATCGCCTCCATGAACCAGGTGGCGATTTCCATATTAAATCTTTCTTCAGGCAACCACGTGGGAAAGGCAGCAGCGGAAATTCTTCCATGCGAGATTGGAAATCTGGTTTCAAATCCCGATGAACAAAATGTGAATACGGAAATTGAAATGAATTGCACCCGAATAGACGGAAAATCGATTCCCCTGCAGATCATTTCTTCCCCTCTGATCGGGGAATCGAATCGATTTCTGGGGCAGATTATGCTTCTTAAGGATCTCACTGAGGTTCGTGCTCTTGAACAGGAGGTCGCGAGAAGCCGGCGGCTTGCCGCAGTGGGGCGGCTTGCCGCAGGGGTCGCCCACGAGATCAGGAATCCGCTGAGTTCCATTAAAGGGTTTGCCACCTATTTTAAGGAGCGATACCGGGAAAAATCCGAAGATAAACATATCTCAGATATCATGATCCAGGAAGTCGATCGCCTGAATAAAGTGGTAGGACAGCTCCTCGATTTTTCAAGACCCGTCACTATCATCAAAAAATCGGTGGATGCCCGATCCTTTATTGAAAATTCTCTGAGAATCATTGAAGCGCAGGCAAAAGAAAAAGGGATTTCAACGGTCATCGACGGTTCTCCTGAAATCAAAAATTTATGGGTTGATCCGGATCGAATCAGTCAGGTGCTCCTCAATCTATACCTGAACGCCATTGAAGCCATGGATAAAGGGGGTACCCTGTCCATTTTAATTTCTCAATCACCTGATTCCGATGAAGCCGAAATCAGAATCTCGGATACCGGCGCCGGTATTTTGGCTGAAAACCTTGAACATATTTTTGATCCCTATTTTACCACCAAAGCCTCCGGGACGGGTCTCGGGCTTGCCATTGTTCACAACATCCTTGAGGCCCATGGAGGGGAAATCAATGTTCAAAGCCGGTGGGGCGAAGGAACGACGGTTTCAATCCGATTCCCCAATCGGGAAAGAGCCGACGGATCATGAAAAAAAGAGGAGCCGTTTTAATCGTTGATGACGATTCCGCCCACAGAACCATGCTGCATGCGTTGCTGGGAGAATGGGGGTATGAGATTTTCGAAGCAGACGACGGTTCAACCGCCATTGAGCTTGTGCGTCAACGTCCGTTTGATCTGGTCCTCATGGATATCCGGATGATCAAAATTTCCGGGATTGAAGCACTCGGTGAAATCAAAACGGATAACCCGGTTATCCCCATCATTATCATGACCGCCTATTCATCTGTGGAAACCGCTGTGCTGGCGTTAAAAAAAGGGGCTTACGATTATCTGATCAAACCCCTTGATTTTGATAAATTGAAACTCACCATGGAAAGGGCCATGGAGCACATCCAGCTCAAAGAAGAAAACCGGCTTCTGAGAGAAAATATGGAAAAGCGGTTTGACAGGCAGCATATCGTGGGCCAAAGCCCGAAAATGATGAGGCTTCTTGAAACCGTCGCCCAGGTCGCCCCTTCCGAAGCGACCATTTTAATCACCGGAGAGTCCGGAACCGGAAAAGAACTGATCGCCGGCGCTGTGCATTTCAACAGCCACCGGAGCAAAGGACCTTTTATTAAAATCAATTGCGCGGCAATCACCGAGACTCTTCTGGAGTCCGAACTCTTCGGCCACGAAAAGGGATCGTTCACCGGTGCGGATCGGAGAAAAGAAGGAAAATTTGTTCAATCCCACGGAGGAACTCTTTTCCTTGATGAAGTGAGCGAGATGTCGTTGACCATGCAGGCCAAACTGCTTCGGGTCATCCAGGAAAAAGAAGTGGTTAGGGTGGGGGGAGATAAAACCATCCAGGTGGATGTCAGGGTTCTGGCGGCCACAAACCGTCGGCTGTTCGACCTGATTAAAGAAGGAAAATTCAGAGAAGATCTATATTATCGACTGAATGTGGTGGGTCTTGAAATCCCTCCACTCAGGGATCGACGGGAAGACATCCCGCTTCTGGCGCGTCATTTTCTGAATCTGTTCTCTGAAAAAAACCAAAAACCCATTAAAGGATTCACCCCTTACGCCATGAGTCAATTGATCCGGTATGACTGGCCCGGGAATGTGAGGGAACTGATGAATGCCGTGGAAAGAGGCGTGGTCCTCTCCCGAAGCGATTATCTGGACGTCGAAGATCTCCCTTTGATGACCCTTTCCTGGCCTCAGGGTGAAACCATCGAAGCAGCGCACGGATCTTCAGATCCTCTGGAAATCGCCATGCCTTTAGATCAGCTCGAACAGGCGGCAATTTTAAAGACACTTGAAGCGACCGGAGGAAACAAAAGTGAAGCCTCCCGTCGCCTCGGAATCACCCGGAAAACCCTTCTTAAAAAATTAAAACAGTATCAGATGGTGAGCACAAATGGCCAAAGCCGATCATGATTCTTTTAAAATCCGGTGTATCAACTGCCGCACCCTCAATCGGATCCCGTCGGAAAAAGCTAAACTCCCGGCCAAATGCGGGCGATGCGGGAAATCCCTTCAGATGGATGAGATCTTTTTACCTCAACCCATGATGATTTCAGATCGGGATTTCGATACCCGGGTGCTCGGTTCTCCGCTTCCGGTTCTTGCATATTTCTGGGCGCCCTGGTGCCCCACCTGTAAAACAACATCCCCCATCATCGATGAATTCGCATCATTATCCAGAGGCCGGATCCGGGTGGTTAAAGTCAATGTGGATACAAGTCCCCAGAGCGCCTCGAAATATGATGTGATGAGCGTTCCTTCATTGTTGATTTTTGATAATGGAGCTCTTCAGGAGACCATCACCGGGGCTTTGGAAAAACACTCCATCATGATGAAGATGGGGCACTACCTGTAACTTCCGTGAAAAACCGTACTTGCCCGAAACATATCCGGGTGGCAAATGCCATCACCGCGCTTTTTGAACAAGGGCATAAATTTAAATCTCGAAACACCACCATGGAGACAATGATGATGTTTAAAAGAAGAGTCCCAGGGATTGGACTTCACCGGGTTTGTGAGGAGATCGCCCTCATTGATCGAATCGAAAACCGTTTTCCAGACCTCTTTTTTGCTGAAGAGTTGAAACCGCCGGTTTTGGAGAAACCGCTATGAAACTCCTGAAAATTTTTTTTCTGACGGCTTTGATGTCGGTTGTCTTGACTGGGAATTCTTCTTTGGGTCCTGCAAACGCCCAATCCACTCTTTCATATGAGGAACTGCTGCGTGGAGTCGAAGACCGATACTCCGGTTCCGGTTTTACAGCCCGGTTTGATCAGATATCCACACTGGCCGCTATGGACGTCTCGGATAAAGCATCGGGAAAAGTCTTCATGAAACAGGGCGGTAAAATGCGTTGGGAGTATGAAAAGCCTGAAACTCAGATCATCATCACCGATGGAGTAGACCTATGGATTTACAGACCCCAGGATCTTCAGGTTATGGTCGGCAAAGCCCCGAATCTTTTTGGAGACGGAAAAGGGATCGGATTCCTTTCGGATATCCGCCAGATTCGAAAGTATTTCAACATCTCCCTTGAGCCCAAAGGAGCAAATCCTTCCTACACCCTCAAACTTCTCCCCAAAAAACGCCGACCTGATCTTGCCGATATCCGTCTGAGCGTTGAACCGGAAACATTTCTGGTCGAACAGATCGTTACCCGAAACACATATAAGGATGAAACCCGGATCTCGTTGTCCGACTATCGTTTTGGATTACACTTAAACGATTCTCTTTTTACGTTTATCATTCCAAAAAATGTCGATATCCTTCACCTTGATGAGGAACGCTAAGCCATATGGATGAGATGAAAACAAAGATTCGAAGGCTGCTTAAAGAGCGAAAGGGGATCATGCTCGCTCATAATTATCAACGCCCGGAAATCCAGGATCTTGCCGATCTGTGCGGCGACTCCCTGGAATTAAGTCGTCAGGCTGCCCGAACCGATGCAGAAATCATTCTATTCTGCGGTGTGCATTTCATGGCCGAGACCGCCTCGATTCTTTCTCCTGATAAAACCGTTCTGCTTCCGCGAATGGATGCGGGGTGTCCCATGGCCGACATGATCACCGCCGAGGATTTAAAACGAAAACTCAAAGAGCTCCCCCCCATGCCGGTGGTTACCTATGTCAATTCAACCGCGGGCGTCAAAGCCCTTTCAACCATCTGCTGCACCAGCGCCAATGCAGTCAAAGTCGTCAACAGCTTAACCGCTCCGGAAGTGTTGATGACTCCGGATCGAAACCTTGCCCGCTATGTTGCAGCCCGGACTCAGAAGAAGATCCATTATTGGAATGGATATTGTCCGATTCATGATCGGTTGCGTCCGGAACATATACTTAAGGCTAAATCCGCTCATCCGGATGCCCTGTTCATGGCGCACCCCGAATGCCGTCCGGAAGTTCTGGAAATGGCGGACCAGATCTTGAGCACTTCCGGAATGCTCAAATTCGCCAGGGAATCGGATAGAAACTCCTTTATCGTCGGTACTGAAAAAGGAATTCTTTATCCATTGAAAAAAGAGAATCCGAAAAAATCCTTTTTCCCTGCTTCCGATAAAATGATCTGTCCGAACATGAAGAAACTCTCTCTGGAGGATATTCTTTTCAGTCTGGAAACACTTCAAGGTGAAGTCAGGGTGGATGAACAGATCCGCCGGCCTGCGTTGGAGGCAGTCCGGCGGATGATCGATCTGCCGCTTTAGAGGAAGCGATTGCGTGATTCAGCCGACGCTCCCCATGATCGACTCGGGAATGTCCGCGTTGGTGTGAACCTTTTGCACATCGTCACAATCTTCCAGGGACTCCATGAGCCTAACCATCTGCTCAGCTTCCTTTCCCTGAAGATTGGTGGTGGTTTTCGGAAGCATGGTGACTTCAGCTCCGGAATAAGAGATATCGGCCTTTTCAAGGGCCGCTTTCACTGAATCAAAATCTTCAGGAGAGGATATGACTTCGAAATTCCCGTTATCTTCCCGAACATCCTCAGCCCCGGCTTCGAGTGCAATCTCCATCAGTCTCTCTTCGGTTGCTCCTGTTTTATTTACAGCAAAATACCCTTTTTTCTGGAACATCCACGCAACACAGCCATTTTCACCAAGGTTGCCGCCGTTTTTGCTGAAAATATGGCGAATATCTGAAACCGCCCTGTTTTTGTTGTCCGAAAGTGACTCTACCAGGATCGCCGCCCCGCCGGGTCCGTATCCTTCATAGATGCTCTCCTCGTAATTGACCCCTTCCAGCTCACCGGTTCCTTTCTTGATGGCCCGCTCGATATTCTCCTTCGGCATATTCTCGGCTTTTGCAGCCAGAACCGCCACTCTTAACCGCGGATTCGCGTTGATGTCTCCCGATCCTCCCATTCGTGCCGCCACGGTGATTTCCTTGATCAGTTTTGTAAATACCTTTCCCCGTCTGGCATCTGCCGCACCTTTTTTATGTTTGATGGTCGACCACTTGCTGTGCCCTGACATTGGTTCCTCCTCTTATTTTTTCCCCATGCCGATGAGATAAATTTCCTTGCTGGCCTTCCGGCTGCTTTGAGGTTTAAAAACTTTAATTAAAGAAAAAGCGGTTTTAACCGAGTCCGAAAACGTGTTGAAATCTTCTCCGAAAAATATTTTACAAACAAAATGACCGCCGACTTCAAGACGATCATGGGCAATGGAAAGGGCTTTTCGGCAGAGCTCCAAAGACTTTGCCGCATCCACATCCTTGTTTCCGGTGGTATCCGGCGCCATATCACTTAAGATGATATTGAATCCGGATAAAGAAGCTTCCAAAAAAGAAAAATCCGTAGAAAAAATATCGGCGGTAAACGCCGCGGCCTGTCTCGGGAGCGGAACGGTGACCGGTTTCAGATCGATTCCCACCGCAATTCCTTTTTCACCCACCAGTTCTGCCGCATACAGGAGCCATGATCCCGGCGCACACCCAAGATCCATAACCCGGTTTCCTTTCTTGATCAGGCGATACTTCCGTTGAATCTCCTGAAGTTTGAAAACCGATCGAGCCGGATATCCCGATTTCCGGGCCTGTTGAGTATAATGGTCGGACCAGGGGGTATTCTTCTTTCCTCCGAATCTCATGCCGGTAATTTTTCCTTATCTGAATCTGAAAAATATTTCATCTCAGCGACCAAACAGTATCTCCATTCCCTCGGAAATGGTCCGGATGCCTACGAGCTGCAAACCGGTTTGATGCAGCATCTGTTTTAGACTGGTTTTCGGGAGAAGGCAACGGGTAAAACCCATCTTCAGAATTTCCGCAACCCGGGTATCTGCATGGCTGATGGCGCGAACTTCACCGGTCAGCCCGACTTCGCCCACAACCACGGTATCTTCGGGAATCGGGATATTCCAGAAGCTGGATCCGACGGCTGAGATGATCCCCATATCCACAGACGGTTCATCCACTTTGACGCCGCCGGCCACGTTCATAAAGATATCGAATCCCGTGAGATGAAGTCCCAGTTTTTTCTCCATGACCGCCACCAGAAGAGCAACCCGATTGGGATCAAGCCCCAGGACGGTTCGGCGCGGTAAGGCCAGGCTGGTCGGCGTTACCAGAGATTGCAGCTCAATCAAAATGGGTCGTGTTCCCTCGATACTGGCGGTCACTGCCGATCCTGAAGACCCTTTCGGGCGTTCCGATAAAAAAGCTGCACTGGGATTGGCGACTTCCTTTAATCCCTTTTCCTTCATTTCAAAAACGCCGATCTCGTTGGTGGAGCCGAAACGATTTTTCACCGATCTGAGAATCCGATAAATATGGTTTCGATCTCCTTCAAAATAGAGGACGGTATCCACCATGTGTTCCAGAAGCCTCGGCCCTGCAATGGCTCCTTCTTTAGTCACATGCCCCACCAGAAAGATCGAAATATTCGTGCGTTTGGCCAAAAGCATCAGCCGCATGGTTGTTTCGCGAACCTGGCTGATGCTTCCGGGTGCCGAAGTAATTTCCGGGTTGAACATGGTCTGAACCGAATCAACAACCAGAACATCCGGCTTCTTTCCCTCCACCATGGAGAGGATCGAATTCATATCAATTTCAGAAACCGCCAGAATATTGGAAGAAACCGCGCCAAGGCGGCGGCTTCTCATGCTGAGTTGAGTAACGGACTCTTCTCCGGATACATAGAGAACCCGGCGACCGTTTTCCGCAAGTCCATGAAGGGCCTGCATCATCAGGGTCGATTTTCCGATCCCCGGGTCTCCGCCGATCAAGACCAGGCTTCCGGAGACCAGCCCTCCTCCCAGAACCCGGTCAAACTCGTGGATTCGCGTCAAATGGCGGTCAAATTCTTCAGAGGTGATGGAATCGATGGGGACCGGCTCATTTAAAAACGAAGAAGGGGCGCTGCCTCGTTTTGGTTCCGGCCTGACGATTTCTTCCACAAAAGAATCCCACTGGCCGCACTCCGGGCATCTCCCCATCCATTTT
>JBFMEI010000036.1:0-10958 GCA_040753295.1 Thermodesulfobacteriota bacterium
CCTGTTGGTGTTAAACGTTATGTAATTTGTATCCATTTGTAAATAATAAAAATTTTATCCCAGAAGCTTCTTAAAAAAGTCATTTCCCTTGTCGTCAATAATGATAAATGCAGGAAAATCCTTAACTGTAATCATAAAAATGGCTTCCATGCCAAGCTCCGGATATTCCAATGTTCGAACGGATGTAATGCATTCCTTGCCGAGCCGGGCTGCCGGACCGCCGATGGAACCAAGATAAAATCCTCCATTGGCTTTGCAGGCTTCGGTAACCGTATCGGACCGGTTCCCTTTGGCGAGCATGACCATGGAACCTCCTTGTTTTTGGAACTCAGACACATAGGCATCCATCCGTCCTGCAGTTGTCGGTCCGAAGGATCCGGAGGGATATCCTTCCGGTGTCTTGGCCGGGCCTGCATAATAGATGATGTGATCTTTGAAATATTGAGGAAGCCCCTCTCCTTTCTTGAGCCGCTCATTCAGCCTGGCATGAGCGATATCTCTTGCAACGACCAGGTTTCCGGAGAGTCTTAGCCGTGTTGCCACCGGATGTCGGCTTAACATGTTTCGAATCTCATTCATCGGCCGGTTCAGGTCGATGGAAACGGCCTTCTCTTCAACCTGCCTGATTTCCGGCAGATATCCGGACGGATCGACTTCTAACTGTTCCAAAAAAATTCCCTCTGGGGTGATTTTTCCTCTGATATTTCGATCCGCACTGCAACTCACTCCAAGGCCCACCGGACACGAGGCGCCATGCCGGGGAAGTCGAATTACCCGGACATCATGGCAGAAATATTTTCCACCGAACTGAGCGCCGATTCCAAGCTTTCGGGATTCAGATAATACCTCATTCTCCAAAGAAATATCTCGAAAGGCATGACCGTAAGGGCTTCCATGATCCGGAAGCGAATCCAGATATCCGGCAGTAGCCAGTTTTACGGTTTTTAGATTGAACTCTGCGCTCGTGCCCCCCACCACAAATGCCAGGTGATAGGGAGGGCAGGCAGCGGTTCCAAGGGTTTTCATTTTCTCCATCATAAACCGGATCAGCTTTTCCGGTCTGAGCAGTGCTTTGGTCTCCTGATAAAGAAAGGTCTTGTTTGCAGATCCGCCCCCTTTGGCGATAAAAAGAAATTCGTATGAATCCCCTTGCGCAGCATACAATTCGATCTGTGCCGGAAGATTGCATCCGGTATTTTTTTCATCGAACATCGTCAAAGGCGTGTTCTGGGAATAGCGAAGGTTATACCGGGTATAGGCGTTATAAACGCCTTTTGAAATGGCCGTTTCATCGGAAAAACCGGTCCAAACCTGCTCTCCTTTTTTTCCCATGATGATGGCCGTGCCGGTATCCTGGCACATGGGGAAAACCATTTCAGCGGAGATGACGGCATTTTTTATCATCTCCAGGGCCACATACCGGTCATTGTCTGAGCTCTCAGGATCATCCAGAATCCTTTTCAGCAAATTCAGATGGGATGGCCGCAGGAGATGGGAGCAGTCGATAAACGCCTGTTCTGTCAAAATCTCAAGCCCACGTGACTCGATCTTAAGGATATTTTTTCCTTCAAAAGCTCCTTGTTTCACATGTTCTCCGGTTAGAAGGCGATAGGGTGTTTTATCTTCTCCAAGCGGAAACATCTTTTCATAAAAAAATTCCATCATCTCCGATATCCTATCCTGATGATTTTAATTTTATCTCGTCTGATACCTTTCGGCCGGACTATTTTCCTTCTCTGGCCTTCAATTCTTTGAACTTATCCTGAATCTCCTTCACCTTTTCCGGATGGGTCAGAAGTTCATAAGCGGTCAGGGCCAATGCTTTTCCGGCAATAACCGTTGCCTTCCACCCTTCTGCTGAAGCAGCGGCTTCCCGGAACGCATCCGAGTGGCCTGCGGTCCCTTCTTTGGCAATTTTGAATTTTAACTCCACGGTAGGAAAGGCATGCCCTACATTTCCCAAATCCGATGATCCTGACTCCGTCGTGGAAATGACATCCGTATCGGATACGCCGAGGACCCGCGCCTGATCCAGCACAGCCTTGGTAAGAGTCGGGATTTTGACAGCGGCTTTGAGAGAGGTCCGGGGTTCCTTGAATTCAAGGGTCGCACCGGTGGCTAGCTCCCCTGATTTGGCACAGTTGATCACTTTTTTATACGTCTCTTCCATGGTTTGGGTATCCAAGGCACGTACCGCAAACTCTGTCTCTGCAAATTCAGGGACGACATTGACCAGGTCCCCTCCTTTTTTTATAATACCATGGATTCTGACATCTTCCCGGACGTGTTCACGTAACATATCTGTTGCATTGAAGGTCAGGATTGCCGCATCAAGTGCGCTGATTCCTTTATGAGGGCTTGCCGCTGCGTGGGACGCCTTCCCCTTAAAAATAAACGTGGCCCGTTTCATGGCAAGACTCCGCATATCCGTGTTCCAGCGGTCCGAAGGGTGTGTAATAAAAACAACATCCGATCCCTCAAAGTATCCCCCCTCAAGAAGTGCGATCTTCCCGCCGCCAAGGGATCCCCTTTCTTCATCCGGGGTTCCGACAACCAGAATGCGGCCGGGAGTTTCCGGCATGACTTTCGCCAGTCCTGCAACGGCAAGAAGTCCTGAGGTGGCAATCAGATTGTGGCCGCAGGCATGCCCGTTCTTCAACGCATCGTATTCGAGCATGAATGTCATGGTGGGTCCCGCTTCTTTTCCTTTCAACTCCGCCAGGAAGGCCGTCTTTGCAATTCCGCTTTTATCTTCCGTCAGGTCAGCCGGAACCTTCAGGTCTCCGGTCACTTTAAACCCCAGCTTTCTCAGTTCTTCCATCAAAAGCGCCGAGCTTTTAAATTCCTTCTGGCCAAGCTCCTTGTATTCAAAAATCTTCTCTGACACCGATTTACAGACCGGGTTCGCCTCATCAATTGCTGTCAGGATTTTCTTCCCGTCCGCCTTAACCGGACCTGTCATCGCTAAAACCAGAAATACTGCGGAAAAAAATAATTCGCACCTTTTCATCATTCCGAGACCTCTTTTCATAAGACTCCCTCCTTGATTCCTTCAAAATCGATTTAAGTTATACCGACAAGTGCTTTACAGGCAAGTGGACTGAGGTGTTGAATTGCGTTTGGTGGCCATTGCCGACTCAGAATATAGAATCATGACATTTTCGACTAATCGTATGTTACGTATCTAAACAGTAAAATCCTGTCAATCGGAAATTGTTTGAAAACCGGTGGGAGTCGGTGAAAATCAGGCCTATTTAGGGGGATTATCAAATATGGTTCTGACGATCTTGGCCAGTTCATTTGGAGAAATCGGTTTCATGGCGAACGCTCTTATCCCAATTTCAGCCGCTTTTTCTTCTGAAATCTTTTTACTGAATCCCGTACATAAAATAATCGGAATATCCGGTCGGACTTTGATCATCTCGGTAGCCAGTTTATCTCCTGTCATATTCGGCATGGTCATATCGGTGATGACAATATCAAAATCATCCGGCATGATTTTAAAAATCTCTAATGCTTCAATACTGCTTGTCCGGGCCGTAACCGTATAGCCCAGACCTTCCAAAGCCTGACTGTTCATCTGCATAAGAGACAATTCGTCATCGATAAAGAAAATTCGCTCAGTTCCAATCGGCAATTTTTCAAGAACAAAGGGTTTGGGCATTACTGCTGTTTTTGTAACCGGCAGAAAGGCCGTAAAAAGACTTCCCTTTCCGACATTGCTTTCCACAGTAATCGTTCCGCCATACCCTGTCACGATTCCGTGGACTATCGAAAGCCCCATTCCGGTTCCCTCGCCCGGTTTTTTAGTCGTGAAAAAAGGTTCGAAAATCTTTCCCAACTGGTCCGGATGAATTCCATGCCCTGTATCGGATACCGTCAGCTTCAAATAATCTCCGGGTGTGACTTCAGGACGTTGTTTTGTAAAATCAGATCCGAGCAACACATCGGTCAGACTCACCTCCAATATTCCTCCGGCTTTCTCCATGGCATGGCAGGCATTGGTGCATAGATTCATCAGGACCTGATGAATCCGGGTCGGATCCGCCATGACAAGAGAATCGCTCTGAATGTGATGCCGGATCTCAATAAATGTCGGGGTGGTCGAACGGATCAGTTTAAGTGCCTCCTTGGTGATGACATCCACACGAACCGGTTTGACCTCACCATCTGTATGTCGAGCAAATGTCAGAATCTGTTTGGTCAAATCTTTGGCTCGTGTCCCTGCCTTATGCACCTCCAGAAGATATTTTTCCAACCGTGATTCTTTTTGCGCTTCATTTAAGGCAAGTTCGGTATAGCCGATGACTGCCGAAAGGATATTGTTAAAATCATGGGCAATGCCTCCGGCAAGCGTCCCGATCGACTCCAGTTTTTGAGACTGGGCGATCCTCCTTTCAAGATCAAGCTGTGTGGTGATATCACGTGTAATCCAAACGAAATTTAGAACAGATCCTTCCTGGTTTTTGACCGGTGAAATGAAGCAGTCGGCCGTATACAGGGTTCCATTTTTTCTTTTGTTCACCATTCGTCCTTCCCAACGATATCCTGAAAGGATTGTATCCCATAGGTTCTTATAAAAAGAGGAATCCTGGTGGCCGCTTTTCAAAAATCGCGGTGTCTTCCCGACAACCTCATCCAGAGGATGGCCCGTTATTTTCTCAAAAGCCGGATTGGCATATTCAATCGAGCCGTCCACCCGGGTGATCACGATTCCTTCAGAAGCCTGCCTGACCGCTTCGGCAAGCCGCTTCAATTCCTTTTGTGTTCTCATCCGCTCGGTAATATCCAGCATGGTCCCGGTTGCAGCAGGTCTTCCTTCATACAAGATAGAGGATCCGAAGATCTCAACAAAGATAACTTCTTTGTTTTTCTTTATTCCTCTGAAACTGTATTGCATGGAAGGAGTATCCCCGGATATCCTCTGGTGAACATTTTTTCTGACCGTCGATAAATCATCCGGATGGACGAGTTCGGAAAATGATATTTTTGCAAGGCACTCTTTCACGCTGTAACCAAAAATTTCGGCAAACTTCGGGTTCACATACTTAAAGATATCGTCCTGAATCAGATAGATTCCCACAAGGGATTGTTCTGTTACACTTCGGAATTTATTCTCCGATTCTTTCAGGGCTTCTTCTGACTGAATCCGTTCGGTGATATCCTGAACCATGCCTATAGATCGGATGATTTTCCCCTTTTCGTCTTTGATATGCTCGCATTTCTCATGAACATATCTAACTTCTGAAGTTTGTTTTCTGACAATTCGATGTTGAATCTCATAATTGTCTTTTCCTTCATTGACGGATCTCTCGTATGCAGAATCGACTCGGACGCGGTCATCCGGATGAATAGCGTCAAGGAACCCTTCATAGGATGGTTTAAATTCCTGGGGTATTAAGCCAAAGATACGGTACACCTCATCAGACCAGATCAGGCTGTTGTTGACGACATCCAATTCCCAGCTGCCGACACGAGCCATCTCCTGTGATTTTTTCAATAACGCCTCGCTTGCCCGAAGCGCTTGATCGATCGTTTTTTGCTCCGAAATATCATGGGCAGCCGCATAGGTGACACCTTGTTCAGAGACCGGTTGGCAAACCCAGTTGAGCCAACAGAACCTTCCATCCTTGCAGCGATATCGATTTTGAAAATTAATAACTTCCTCGCCTTTCTTAAGCTTTTCCTCTAATAATTGAACGGTTGCCGGAAGGTCGTCCTCGTGAACAAAATCAAGAAACGGGCGGTTAAGCAATTCCTGTTCGGAATACCCGAGGACTCTTGTAAACGCAGGGTTGACTTTTAGAAAGGTTGCCGTCCGGATATCTGCGATGCAGAGCATATCCAAAGAAGTAGAAAAAATATCGGCAAGTTCTTTCCGGCTTTTTTTAAGCATTTCTTCAGTTTGCTTATGCTCTTCAATTTCGATCTTGAGGTCCCTTAAACTGTTTTTAAGTTCCGATGTTCTGATTTCGACCTGTTTTTCCAGATCCTCCTTATTTTTAAGCAACAACTGTTTTTGCGCATTGTTTTCAATGATCAGAGCAATCAGATTCAGCGTGTTTTCGATGTAAGGTTTAAGGGAAGAAAAAAGATCCTTCTCAATCGTCCTTAAAAAGAGAAAGCCATAAAGTTTAAAGACCGTTTCAATCTTCAAACACTCAACATCATATTTGGTTTTGAATTTTAAAAGAGTGTTTTCATATTCATAGGATTCTGCGAGAGTGCTTAACAAGGAATCGAAAAGGCGAACAGCATTTTCCGGTTGAATCAGTAGATCGTTGTTCTCTGAGTAGTAGTTTCCTCTGATCAGAATGCCGACGGATTTAACGGACGGAATTTCGGAAAGTCCTCTACAAACAAAACGGGCCATGGTTATATCATCCCGCATGACATGAATTGTGCTCTGAATGAGGATGATCTTTCCGAGCGTGTTAATATCCGGAGGCTTCATTGGGTTTCAATCTATGCTGGGGTATTTCGATCAATCCGCTCGCGGTATTCCTTTAAAAAAATTTCAGGCTCTACATAACTTGGGTTTCTAACCAGTTGACCGCGGACGATCATCATGGGGTGAACGCTCAGCATATCCATAATGATCGCCCCGTCAAACCGTCTGGCATCATATTGACAAACCGTCGTAAGCGGATAATCGTATAAAATGCGATTCAGCTTTGATTCGTAATCCAGAAGTTCTGGAACGGTCGTTCGGCCTTCAACAAGCGCCCAGGACATTTCTCCTGCTCCTCTAGCACCGGAATATCCCTCTTGAATCGCCTCTTTATAATAGCTGCCGACAATATTGAGCATAAACTCGGGAGAAAAATAATTGCCTGGGCAGCGGGTGTAATGCCCTTCGGAAATATCAAAATCCTTCTGCCTGGTATCCACATCCACGCCAAGGCTCAGGAGTTCTTTTTTCATCTCGTCAGGAGAAATATCATCAACAAGGTAAAGGACTTTCTCACGATCCAGAAATCCTTGCTGGAGAAACTTGGCCATGACTTTTTTTCTTTCCAGATCGTCGTTATAGAGATAGATGATATGATATCCTTCATCAACTTTCTCTCCTGAAAATCCCAATGATATTTTTCTTCGTTTTCTTTCATGAGAAGACATGGCTTCCTCCCTTTAAAATAATTTTCACCTCGATAGGTTAGCAGTGTTTATCTCTGCCGAAGCCGAAGTGGAAACAGCGACCTGCTCCAAAGAATAGGGTTACACCATCTTAAGCAGTATCAATTATAACCTTCTCGGTCCATGTTATAAAAAGAAGACAATTCATATTGATTCTATAGGAAAAAACAATTGATGTCAACGGCCGCCGCAGCAGGGGTAACCAAAGGCATACAAAAAATCGGATTATCTTTCCCGAAAAATTTGGAATCTCAAAAACGGAATCATATTGTCATTTTTTAGATTCTAGGATTTCAATACCAGAAAAAGAAGACGAGGTCCCTCCTTCATCTCCTCCTGCCGGCTATCCGAAACGGCCGGTAATGTAATCTTCGGTGAGTTGATGGCGGGGGCGGGTAAAAATTCTCGGCGTCGGCCCGACTTCAATGAGATCCCCCAGATGGAAAAAGGCGGTTCTCTGGGAGACTCTTGAGGCTTGCTGCATGGAGTGTGTTACGATGGCGATGGTATACTGCTGCTTGAGTTCATGAATGAGGTCTTCGATCACTGCCGTGGCTATGGGATCCAAAGCGCTGCAGGGTTCGTCCATGAGGATGACCTCGGGGCTGACTGCAATGGTCCGGGCAATACACAAGCGCTGCTGCTGGCCTCCGGAAAGGCTGGTTCCCGGATGATCCAGCTGATCTTTGACTTCATCCCACAGACCCGCCTTAATGAGTGAGGTCTCTACAATCTCGTCGAGTTCCGTCTTATTTTTTGATAGCCCATGAATTTTGGGGCCGTATGCGATGTTCTCATAGATGGATTTGGGAAATGGATTCGGTTTTTGGAAAACCATCCCGACCTGGGCGCGTAAAGGAACCACATCCACATTTTTTTCATAGATGTTAACACCGTCCAAAACGATCTCACCCGTCACCCGACAGGAATCGATAGTGTCGTTCATCCGGTTTAAACATCGGATAAAGGTTGATTTTCCGCATCCAGACGGCCCGATCATGGCAATGACTTCATTTCGTCCGATATCCAGGGAAACATTCTTGATGGCCTGTTTTTCGCCATAAAAAACATTGACCCGGCGACAGGTCATCCGGGGATTGGAAACGGTTATGTCTCCGACTGTCTCTCGGATTTCCCGCGGGACCAGATCGCGCCTTCTTTCCATGTCGGCTGTTTCGCGCGATTTCTTTTCGTATTTATCAGGGGGCATGCTTCCGGAATACGGCTCTGTATTGCGAAGTTTAATTACCTGCATTTCAGATCTTGTCGTCTCTGGTTTATAGAGGATGCAGAAGGAGGGGTCAAGACTCGGTCTGCATCAGGATTGAATTACTTCAAGGATTTGATCACAGCCATACTTTTCGCCGCATTTCCAAAGACCTTCTTTTCGTCTTCAGGTAGAGGGATTAAGCCTTTTTCAATAAGATATCCATTCGATCCCCAGGCTTTCTCACTGGAAAATTCTCCCGCATACTCCTGAATTCCGGGAATCACTCCGACATGAGCTTTTTTCACATAGAAATAGAGCGGACGCGATACCGAATATTTGCCGCTTGCAATATTTTCAAACGTAGGAGCGACGCTCTCAATCATGGAGCCTTTGATCTTGTCGATATTCTGATCCAGGAAGCTGAATCCGAAAATACCGAAGGCGTTCTTGTTGGCTGCCAGTTTCTGAACAATCAGATTGTCGTTCTCGCCGGCCTCGATATAGGCACCGTCTTCTCGGATTCCATTGGCAATTGCCTTATGTTTTTTGGCATCTCTTTTTGCGAGTTCCTTGATCCAGGCAAATGAATTTGCTCCTTCCTCCATGACCAGTTCTACAAAGGCATCCCGGGTTCCGGAAGTCGGAGGAGGGCCGAGAACTTCAATTTTAACTCCGGGCAGTTCCGGATTGATCTCTTTCCACATTTTATATGGATTTGGAATCAGGGCCTGATCCCCTTTGGGGTCCGGAACTTCTTTTGCCAGAGCTAAAAAGAGTTCTTTCCGGTTAATTTTCAACAGCGGTGCGGATTTTGCGTTCGCGATAACGATTCCATCATACCCGATTTTCACCTCGACGATTTCGGTGACTCCATTTTTTCCGCAGATCTCAAATTCCGACTGCTTCATTCTCCTGGAAGCATTGGTGATATCCGGATGCTCTACGCCGACACCGGCACAAAAAAGTTTAAATCCTCCGCCTGTTCCGGTCGACTCGATTTTGGGAGTCTTGAACTGAGTCCCTTTTCCGAACCTTTCAGCAACAACAGTTGCGAAAGGATAGACCGTGGACGATCCCACAATACTGATACTGTCCCTGGCAGCTCCGGCAAAGACTCCGACAAAACCGCTCAACAGGAATCCGATGGTCAGAGATAATACAATCCACTTTTTCATTTTTCTTTTCCTCCTTGTTTTTTGTTTTAATTTTATCCAATTCGAATAGACTCATTCTATTACCACCGCCTCTCAAACCGCTTTCTTAAAATAACGGCTGTGGCATTCATGACGACTAAAAAAGTCAACAGGACGATCACCGCTGCCGAAGTCCGCTCTACAAAAGCCCGCTCCGGACTGTCCGCCCACAAATAAATCTGTACTGGTAATACCGTTGCCGAATCCGTAAATCCGGTTGGAATATCAACAATGAAAGCGACCATGCCGATCATGAGAAGAGGAGCGGTTTCTCCCAAAGCCCGGGCCATGCCGATGATGGTTCCGGTGAGCATTCCTGGAATGGCGAGTGGAATCACATGGTGGGTCACCATCTGCATTTTGGACGCCCCGACTCCAAGAGCCGCCTCCCGAATGGAAGGAGGAACCGATTTAAGCGCCGATCGAGCGGCAATAATAATGACAGGAAGGGTCATCAGGGAAAGAACCAACCCTCCAACAATCGGTGCGGATCTGGGAAGCCCAAAAAAATTTAAAAAAATCGCAAGCCCCAGAAGGCCGAAAACAATGGATGGAACCGCTGCCAGGTTATTGATGTTGATTTCGATCAAATCCGTCCAGCGATTTTTAGGTGCAAACTCCTCAAGATAAACCGCAGCCGCAACTCCGATGGGAAAGGAGAGCACCAAAGTGATCACAAGGGTGAGGAATGATCCCATGACCGCACCCCAGACGCCGGCCAGCTCCGGCTCCCTGGAGTCGCCCTGGGAAAACAGGATCCGGTTGAACCGTTTTTCGATCCGTTCTTCTTTCTTAAGACGGTCCATCCATTCCAACGGCTTTCCGCTGAAGCGCCCCCCGGATTCGTCGATATCCCTGCGGATATGACCTTTCATCAGCATATCCACATCGTCATCGGCCAACACCCAGAAGGATTCGGTCCGGCCGATGATTTCAGGATGATCCAGAACGCGTTTACGCAATTCGAAGGATGCGCCTGAACTCACGAGCCTGAACAAGACCCTTTTATCTTCTCGGCTCTGAGCTTCCGGAAATAATTTTAAAAGAGATTCTTTAATCAGTCCTTCATAATCCGCAGATGCCAGGGCTTCCCGGTTCAGGATCTCCGCGTCGTAAAAAATATCCAGCCGGATATAGGTCTGCTGTAATGCGGTATATCCGTTTGAAATAATACTGGCAAAAAGGATGAAAAGGAAAAAAAGAGTGGCGGAGATGGCAAAAAGACCATATCTACGGAATCGACGCTCAGCCCGATACCGTTTTCCAAGCCCTTTCCGGACGATATCGATGGCCTTCAGAGGATTTTCCTTTCTATCCATCATGGATTGGGGATTATTCATATTGCTCCCGGTATTTCTGAACCACATGAAGGGCGATGATGTTCAAGATGAGGGTTATAAGAAAGAGCAGTAGTCCCA
>JBFMEI010000037.1:0-9150 GCA_040753295.1 Thermodesulfobacteriota bacterium
TTCTGCAACTGCTTCGTTATCGCTGCCGTTAACGTCGTCTTCCCATGATCAATATGCCCAATCGTCCCTACATTCACATGCGGCTTCGTCCGCTGAAACTTCTCCTTCGCCATCTCAAATTCCTCCTATGGTTTGTTCTACCAGCGGTAATGGGCAAAAGCCTTGTTCGCTTCAGCCATTTTGTGGGTGTCTTCTTTTTTCTTTACGGAAGCCCCTTTCTGATTCGAGGCATCCATCAATTCTCCCGCCAGCTTCTTGGACATCCCTTTTTCGGTTCGTCCGGATGCATAACTGATGATCCATCGAATCCCGAGCGCCGTCCTCCGGGATGACCGGACTTCTGTGGGAACCTGGTATGTTGAGCCGCCGACCCGTCGGGATTTGACTTCGATAATCGGCTTGACGTTTTCCAAAGCCTGCTCGAAAATCTTCAACGGGGATTCATTTGATTTTTTTTCTATAATATCAAGCGCATCGTATAAGATAGTCTCTGCAACGCTTTTTTTCCCTTGTTTCATCAGTGCATTGATGAATTTGGCGACGAGCTTGCTGTCATATCTGGAGTCGGAAATAATTTCCCGTTCTGTGACTTCTCTTCTTCGCGGCATCTTCTTTTCACCTGTCTAGTTATTAATTATTTAGGCTTTTTAGATCCGTACTTGGACCGGCCCTGTTTGCGATCCACAACTCCGAGTGTATCCAGCGTCCCCCGGATAATATGGTATCGAACCCCGGGAAGATCTTTCACACGTCCTCCCCGGACCAAAACCACCGAGTGCTCCTGGAGGTTGTGACCGATACCCGGAATGTAGGCCGTAACTTCGACACCGCTGGTCAATCGGACTCTTGCAACTTTTCGAAGTGCCGAGTTCGGCTTTTTAGGGGTTGTCGTATACACACGGGTGCATACCCCTCTTTTCTGAGGAGCACCCCGAAGCGCGGGGGTGTTGACCTTTTTTTTAGCTCTTTCTCTTCCTTTTCTCACCAATTGATTGATGGTCGGCATAACAATCCTTTATTTCATCTTTTCATTCGGCACAAACCTCTGAATCCGCTCCCCGGAATCCCCTCCCACATGATCTTCTCATCATGCATGACATTACAAGTCCACTGCTTAAAAGAGCGGTCCCAGGCAAAGGCTGGCTATAAAATTGTTTAGATTACCTACTCCATTTCCAATTGTCAAGTATTTTGTCTATATGATTGTGCCTGTTTTATCTTTTTTTTAGGCGTACCAAAACCTCTCGACTATTGAAAAAAATCGAGCCCAACAGTCTCCTCAACATATCTGGGGAATCCTGTCCCTGCAGGGATGAGCCGCCCCATGATCACATTCTCCTTCAGTCCGTGCAGATTGTCCACCATCCCTGCAATGCTCGCATCAGTGAGAACTTTTGTCGTCTCCTGAAAAGATGCGGCTGAAATAAAGCTTTCCGTGCTCAAGGACGCTTTGGTTACCCCAAGGATAAGGGGTTCGGCAACCGCAGGTTTGCCGCCTTTTGCCAGGACTGCCCTGTTGGCTCTTTCAAAGTCGTTTCGGTCGACCTGCTCCTCCGGAATAAAGTCCGTGTCCCCCACTTCCGTGATTTTAACACGCTTCATCATCTGACGAACAATGACTTCAATATGCTTGTCATTGATTCTGACACCCTGCAGACGATAGACTTCCTGGACTTCGTTTACCAGATACCGGGCCAGAGCGACTTCTCCTTTGATATTTAAAATATCCTGGGGAATCGCCGATCCGCTGATGAGCGGTTCCCCGGCTCGAACATAATCCCCTTCATACACATTGATATGCTTTCCCCGGGGGATCAGATACTCCCGTTTATCACCGGCATCCATGGGAGAAATGGTAATTTTCTGTTTTCCCTTTTTGGTGTCTTTGGAAATGGAAACATACCCGTCGATCTCGCTTAATACGGCGGTGTCCTTCGGTTTCCTGACTTCAAAGAGTTCGGCCACCCTTGGAAGACCGCCTGTGATATCTTTGGTTTTGGTGGTTGCTCTCGGGAGCTTTGCCACGATATCGCCGGCCTTTACCTCATCCCCTTCATCCACCAGGATGATGGCGTTGATTGGAAGGAGATAACGGGCCATTCCCGCGGAATTGGGAAGTTTAGCGGTTTTTCCTGCTTTGTCCTTAATGGAAATCCTCGGACGAACCTCAGTACTTTTGGTCTCAATGATGGTTCGACTCGATTTTCCGGTTACCGGATCCACTTTCTCCTGAAGGGTTTTACCGGGGACGATATCCCCGAATTTGACAATGCCGTCCACCTCGGTAATAATCGGAGTTGTAAACGGATCCCAGGTTGCCAGCAGATCTCCTGACTTGACCTCCTGTCCGTCCTTTACCAGGAGATGGGCGCCGTAAATAATCGGATATCGCTCACGCTCTCTGCCGGTTTCGCTGACGATGGCGAACTCTCCACCCCGCCGGTTCATGACGACATATTTACTGTCGGATTTTTTCACAACATTGACATCCATCAGCTTGACGGTTCCCTCCACCCGGGCTTTGATGTCGGCCTGTTCCACCCTTCGGCTTGCTGTTCCCCCGATATGGAAGGTTCTCATGGTCAACTGAGTGCCGGGTTCTCCGATGGACTGGGCAGCCAAAATTCCTACGGCCTGACCGATTTCGATCAGCCCTCCATGGGACAAATCCCGGCCATAGCACGCGGCACAGACGCCGTATTCGGACTTGCATGTCAGGACGGATCTGATTTTCACTTTCGTCAACCCTGCATTTTCAATCCGCTCTATGGCATTTTCATCAAGGATCTCGCCGGACTTCAAGAGAACTTCATCGGTAAACGGGTCGTGGATATCCTCCATCGCCACCCTTCCTAAAATACGTTCCCCGAGCCTCTGAATGATTTCACCGCCTTCCATCAGGGGTTCGACTTCCACTCCCATCATGGTCCCGCAATCTCTTTCCGAAACCGTGCAGTCCTGGGCGACATCGGCAAGACGCCGGGTGAGATATCCTGAATTTGCAGTCTTTAAGGCGGTATCCGCCAATCCCTTTCGCGCGCCATGAGTCGAAATAAAATACTGAAGCACGGAAAGCCCTTCCCGAAAATTGGCCGTAATCGGAGTCTCGATGATCTCTCCTGACGGTTTTGCCATCAACCCCCTCATCCCGGCAAGCTGTCTCATCTGGTCTTTGCTCCCCCTCGCTCCCGAGTCCGCCATCATGTAAATGGGGTTAAAGCTTTCCTCGGCAACCCGGCTCCCTTTTTTTTCGGATGCGGATGTGGATTCAGCACCAGCCCGGGATGCGGTTTTCATGGCTTCCATCATTTCATTGGCCACATCATCCGTTGCTTTGGCCCAGATATCTACAACTTTATTGTACTTTTCTCCCTGGGTAATCAATCCTTCCGTATATTGTTTCTCAATTTCCGAAACCTGCTTTTCCGCTTTTCTAAGAATTTCATTCTTGGTGGCAGGTGTAATCATGTCATCAATGGATATGGACAGCCCGCCTTCTGTCGAATATTTATATCCAATATCTTTAAGCCGGTCTGAAAGAATAACCGTAGCTTTAGGTCCCAGATTTCGATAGGCATAATCGACCACATCGCGCAGGGCTTTTTTATCCATCACTTTGTTCACGGCTTCAAACGGCATTTCAGGTCTTTTATCCACCACCTCAAAAAGATGAACTCCTCCATTCCCTTTAATTGCCGGGCTGAACTCTCCAGGTTCCATGGAAAAGACCGCATGAGTATCGGATTCTTTTGTTTCAAAGACCCTCTCGAACTCATCACGGACCAGAAGGCCGCAGAGACCGTCCTGTTCTTTATCCGAAGAGGTCGAATAGGCCTGGATCATATCTGCAAAACTCGCACCGCCCTTCAGCGCCGTCAAAACCGATTCAGCCGAAGTTTCATCCGGAACCTGAATATGCCTTAATGTCATGATGCTGCTCTGCGGGATGATTTCCCATAGCAGAATCCGGCCAACCGTCGTATCCACGGTTTTACCGTTGATCCGGACACGGATTTTGGCATGAAGATCGATGCTCCTGCTGTCATAGGCGATTCGGACTTCTTCAGGGTTTGAAAAAAGCTTCCCCTCTCCCCTTGAACCGGAAATCGCCCGGGTCATGTAGTAGATTCCAAGTACAATATCCTGGGTAGGAACGATAATCGGGGTCCCGTTCGCCGGCGAGAGAATGTTGTTGCTCGAAAGCATCAGGACACGGGCTTCAATCTGCGCTTCAATGGAGAGCGGGACATGCACAGCCATCTGGTCCCCGTCAAAATCGGCATTGAACGCCGTGCAGACAAGGGGATGAAGCTGAATTGCTTTTCCCTCAATCAATATCGGTTCAAATGCCTGAATCCCCAGTCGATGCAATGTCGGAGCCCGGTTCAGAAGCACCGGATATTCCCGCACCACCTCATCGAGGGTATCCCAGACCTCCGGGATTTCTTTTTCCACCATCTTCTTGGCGCTCTTTACTGTCGAAACCACATTCTTCTGTTCCAGACGATAATAGACAAAGGGTTTGAACAGCTCCAGCGCCATCTTTTTCGGAAGTCCGCATTGGTGAAGCCGCAGGTCAGGTCCGATGGTAATAACGGTTCGCCCCGAATAGTCCACCCGTTTCCCGAGTAAATTCTGTCGAAAACGTCCCTGTTTCCCTTTCAATGTGTCACTCAGAGACTTCAGGGGACGCTTGTTCGTCCCGGTGATGACCCGGCCGTGCCGGCCGTTATCAAAAAGAACATCCACCGATTCCTGAAGCATCCGTTTTTCATTTCGGACGATAATTTCCGGCGCTTTGAGATCGATGAGGCGCCTCAACCGGTTATTCCGGTTGATCACCCGTCGATATAAATCATTTAGGTCCGATGTGGCGAATCGACCTCCCTCAAGCGGTACCAGGGGGCGCAGATCCGGAGGAAGGACCGGAATGACGTCCATGATCATCCAGATCGGGTCAATCCCGCTTTTTCTGAATGCATCAACGATTTTAAGCCTCTTGGCGAGCTTCTGCCGTTTTGCAGAGGAATTGGTCGTCAGAATTTCCGCGCGGATTTCCTTGTGAAGGGTTTCCAGATCGAGGGTCTTAAGCATCTCCTTGACCGCTTCGGCTCCGATTCCCGCTTCAAATTTCTTTCCATAAAGCTCCAGGGCTTCCCGGTATTTATCTTCTGTAAGAAGCTGACCCCGGGTGAGCCCGGTTCCTTTGGGGTCCGTGACGATGTAACTGTCAAAATAGAATACCTTTTCGATGCTTTTCAGCGTCAGATCGAGAAGGTTGCCGATTTTACTGGGAAGGCTCTTCAAAAACCAGATATGGGCCACCGGCGTTGCCAGTTCGATATGCCCCATCCGCTCCCGTCTGACTTTGGATTGGATGACTTCAACCCCGCATTTTTCACATACCACTCCCCGGTGCTTCATGCGTTTATATTTACCGCAGTTGCATTCATAGTCTTTGGTCGGGCCGAAGATTTTGGCGCAGAAAAGACCATCCCGTTCGGGTTTAAATGTCCGGTAGTTGATGGTTTCAGGCTTTTTAATCTCACCGTAAGACCACTTCAAGATCTGTTCCGGTGAAGCCAGGGCGATCTGAACGCCGGTATAACTTCTCGGATCCTTCGGTTTGGCAAAAAAATCGTATAATGTTTCCATATCAGGTCCTACCTGCTTCCTCTCTTTCAATCAGGTTTACATCCAGCCCCAGGCTCTGCAATTCCTTGGTCAGCACCTTGAAGGATTCGGGGATGCCCGGTTCAAGAATATTCTGCCCTTTTACGATTTTCTCATACATTCGAGTTCGACCGGCCATATCATCCGACTTTACGGTTAAAAATTCCTGCAGAGCATAGGCGGCGCCATAGGCTTCCATTGCCCAGACTTCCATCTCGCCCAGGCGCTGACCTCCGAACTGGGCTTTTCCTCCAAGCGGCTGCTGGGTCACCAGGGAGTAAGGACCGATGGAACGGGCGTGGATTTTATCATCGACCAGATGATGAAGTTTCATCATGTACATCGTTCCGACCGTGATTTTTCCTCGAAAGGATTCTCCGGTTCTTCCATCATAAAGGACCGTCTGCCCGGTCGTCGGAAAGCCGGCTTCGCTCAAAAGCGCTTTAATTTCATCTTCCTTTGCCCCGTCAAAGACCGGGGTCGCCATGTGAACTCCATATTTATAATTTCCCACCAGATGTCGCAGAGAATCTTCATCGCTTTCTTCGATGACCTTGCGCTGATCCGGATCGATGAAAATCCGTTTCATTTTTTCCCGGATCTCTCTCAGTTTATTTTCCTCCAGGAGCCTGTTCAACTGATCTCCCAATCCTTTGGCAGCCCAGCCAAGATGAATTTCCAGAATCTGCCCCACATTCATACGGGAAGGAACCCCCAGCGGATTCAGCACCATGTCCACGGATGTGCCGTCTTCGAAATACGGCATATCCTCCTGAGGGAGTATCCGAGACACAACGCCTTTATTTCCATGGCGCCCGGCCATTTTATCTCCCACCGAAAGCTTCCGCTTCATGGCGACGTAGACCTTCACCATCTTGATCACCCCCGGTGGAAGATCGTCCCCACCTTCAAACCGGCCGACTTGATTTTCAAATTCTTTTCTGAACCGCTCGCAATTTTCCCGATGTTTTTCAAGAAGATCATGGACCTTCTCCGTGAGTTCCGAATCCGAAAGAACGATCCCTTCAAGCTGGGCAAGAGGGACGGCAGCGAGCGTCTTGGCGTCGATTTTAGCATCTTTCTGAATCAGAATCTTTTTCCCTTTTTTCAGGGTTGCAGCGCATTTTTTTCCGATGATCAGAGATTCAATCCGGGTGCGGACCACGCCTCCCGATACTCGGATTTTATCCTCGAGATCGATTTTTAATTTTTCGATCTCCATCTCTTCGATCCGGCGGGTCCGTTCATCTTTTTCAACACCTCTTCTCAGAAAGACTTTGGCATCGATGACTATCCCTTCAACTCCCGGAGGAACTCTAAGAGAAGTATCTTTGACGTCACCGGCTTTTTCCCCGAATATGGCTCTCAGCAGTTTCTCTTCAGGACTGAGCTGAGTCTCTCCCTTGGGGGTGATTTTCCCGACAAGAATGTCGCCCTGCTTGACCTCGGCACCAATCTGAATAATGCCGCTTTCATCCAGATTTCGAAGTGCCTCATCCCCGACATTGGGGATATCCCGGGTAATCTCCTCTTTTCCCAGTTTGGTATCCCTGGCAATCACCTCGAATTCTTCGATATGGACCGATGTATAAACACCGTCCCGGACAAGCCGTTCGCTGACCAGAATCGAATCTTCGAAATTGTATCCTCCCCACGGCATAAACGCCACCGTCACATTCTCTCCCAGTGCCAGTTCCCCTTTTTCCGTGGCCGGACCGTCCGCAATAATATCAAATGCTTTGATGTGCTGCCCTTTCCGGACGATGGGTCTATGATTGAAACAAGTATTTTGATTGGAGCGGATGAATTTGGAAAGGGTGTAAACAGTCACCGGACTCTTCTTTTCATCCAAGACCTGATTCGAGAGTTCATGTCTCAGGACGATCCGGGAGGCATCGACTTCATCCACCACACCATCCCGATCCGCAACGATAGTGACCCCGGAATCTTTTGCAACGACTTCTTCAATCCCGGTGCCCACCAGTGGAGAATGACTGGTCAAGAGCGGAACCGCCTGACGCTGCATATTCGACCCCATCAGAGCCCTATTGGCGTCATCGTTTTCCAGAAATGGGATCAGCGAAGCCGATACGCTCACCAGTTGATTGGGGGAGACATCCATCATTTCAATATCTTCCCTCTTGACCATCATGAACTCACCCGCAACCCTTGAGGTGACGAGCTTGTTGACATATCTCCCGCCGACATCAATCGGAGCATTGGCCTGGGCGATGGGATGATCCTTTTCTTCAAAGGCGCTCAGGAATTTCACCTCCGGTAAAACCGTCCCATCCTTAACCACCCGGTAAGGGGTTTCAATAAAGCCGTAATCATTAACCCGGGCATACGTGCTCAGAGAAACGATGAGGCCGATATTCGGGCCTTCCGGCGTTTCGATGGGACAAATCCGGCCGTAATGGGAGGGATGAACGTCCCGGACTTCAAACCCCGCCCGCTCACGGGTCAGCCCTCCGGGTCCCAGGGCACTGAGCCTCCGTTTGTGGGTCGTTTCCGAAAGCGGGTTGGTCTGATCCATGAACTGACTCAACTGGCTTGTCCCGAAAAATTCTTTTATTACTGCGGAAACCGGTTTCGGATTGACCAGGTCATGGGGCATCAGGGCATCCAGCTCCTGGAGGCTCATCCGCTCCTTGATCGCGCGTTCCATCCTGACCAGACCGATCCGATACTGATTTTCAAGGAGTTCTCCCACCGCTCTGACCCTTCGGTTTCCGAGATGATCGATATCATCCACGACCCCCTGAGAATCCCTGAGTTCCACAAGGGTTTTAATGGTCAGCAGAATATCTTCCTTCCTTAACGTCCTCAACGCAACGGAAGAGCTGATTCCAAGCCGGTGGTTGATTTTCATCCGGCCCACACCGGATAAATCATAGTATGCCAGTTTAAAGAAAAGATGATCGATAAACTCCTGAGCAACTTCCGGAGTGGCGGGATTTCCCGGACGAAGCCTTCGGTAGATTTCCACCAAGGCGTCTTCCCGAGTTTCTAATTTATCCAGATTCAGAGTTTTTCGGATTGAATCACTGCTCGAAGCAGGATCCACGACCAGGAGATCGAATTCATGGATTCCCGTTTCTCTGAGGCGGTTCAGAACCTCTTCACTGACGACGTCATTACACTTGACGATGGGTTCTCCCTTTTTCGGATCGATGATGGTCCTTGCAAAAGGCCGGTTCATGACTTCATCCAAATGGATGGGTATCTGATCCGTACCGAGAGCTTCCAGTCTCCGAATCGATTTCTGTGTAAAGATATGTCCTGCCTTGACAATAATCGTTCCATCATTTTCTTTGATGTCTTTCGAGGCTCTCTGTCCCTTCAGCAGGTTCGGATTGAATCTTTTTGAAACACGTTTTCCGGCGACGGTAACGGTCTCGGACTGATAAAAATAAGTCAGCAGATCTTCGATGGAATATCCGAAAGCCTTTAAAAGATAGGTGATCGGGAACTTTC
>JBFMEI010000037.1:9160-10823 GCA_040753295.1 Thermodesulfobacteriota bacterium
GTTTATAAACACGACTTCCAGTTGATCTTTATCTATCTCTATCCACGACCCCCGAACCGGAATGATCCTGGAAGTATAGATGATCTTTCCGCTGGAGTGACTTTTCCCACGATCGTGATCAAAAAAGACTCCTGAAGACCGATGGAGTTGGCTGACCACCACCCGTTCGGTTCCATTGACGATAAATGTTCCTTTATCCGTCATCAGCGGAATGGTACCAAAGTATATTTCCTGTTCTTTGATATCCCGGATATTGGATACCCCTGTCTCCTTATCGACATCATTGACGACAAGTCTGACGGTAATCCTCAACGGAATTTCATAGGTCATTCCCCGATGGATACATTCCTCAACACTATGCTTGATCTCTCCGAACCGGTAGGAAACGAATTCCAGAGAAGCGCTCCCGGTAAAATCCTTGATCGAAAAAACCGACTTGAATACCCCCTGAAGCCCGATATCTTCTCTTTTTTCTGGAGGAACATCCATCTGCAGAAATCGGCGGTAAGACTCTCTCTGCATTCCGATTAAATCCGGAATTTCTATAATTTTATGAATCTTACCGAAACTTCTGCGCATCCGCTTGTTCACCGCAGATTTTGTTGACATGGCATCTCCATTTTGAACGTCATCGGCGTCCTTCTAATTCTCCCCTTGCATGCAGGGGAGAATAATTTCACGCCCTTAGCTATTTAACCTCGACCTGTGCTCCGGCTTCCTCGAGCTGTTTTTTGATTTTATCCGCTTCTTCCTTGGAAACTCCTTCCTTGACCGGTTTGGGGGCTTCATCCACAAGGGTCTTGGCATCCTTCAGTCCCAGCCCTGTGATTGCCCGGACTTCTTTGATCACCTGAATCTTTTTATCTCCTGCAGACGCCAGGATGACGTCGAATTCGGTTTTTTCTTCAGCTTGAGCTGCCGATGCCGCTGCCTGTGCAGGCATCCCCGCCATCATGGCCATAGGAGCGGCCGCGGATACACCGAATTTTTCTTCCAGCTCCTTGACAAACTGGGATAACTCGAGAACGGACATATCTGAAATAAATTGGACGACATCTTCTTTTGTAATCTGAGCCATTCTATTTTCCTCCGATAACGCTATTAATAATTTGGTGAATGATCGTATTTAACTTTAATAAACTGATGATAAACGCGGGTTATGCGGCCTCTTTTTTTTCTTTTATCGCATTCAGCGCATATACCAGCTTCGCCGGAATATGATTGAGCGCCCGGACCAGCGCCGCCGGCGTCCCTTTCATTACCGACAGAAGCTGGGCCAGCAGGATCTCACGGTTCGGGAGTGTCGCCAAAGCCCTGATGTCCTTCAACTCCAGGATTTTCCCTTTTAGAACCCCGATTTTGATTTCCAGCTTATTGTTCTGATCCGCAAATTCGGTCAGCACCTTTGCCGGTGCAACAGGATCTTCAAATCCCAATGCGACAGCGCTCGGCCCTTTGAATCTGTCTTTGATCAGAGAGATTTCAGTCCCTTCGGATGCACGAATCAAAAGGGTGTTTTTCGCGACACGATATTCGATTCCCGCACTCCTCAGCTTTCGCCTCAACTCATTGATTGCAGAAACATTAAGCCCCTGGTAATCCGTTACGATAACCACTTTGGATTTTGAGAACTTATCGTTTAACTCCGAGACAATCCTCTCTT
>JBFMEI010000038.1:0-525 GCA_040753295.1 Thermodesulfobacteriota bacterium
TCTTGCCTCCGGAGTAATCGGCACTTTTGATATGGTTGCGGCCAACATCTTAACCGAAGTGATCGTTTCGCTCCTTCCCCAACTTCCATCGGTTTTAATTCCTGGCGGGCTTTTGATCTGTTCCGGAATGATCGATAAAAATACCCATCGGGTGGAGAGCAAGCTGGGGGAATTGGGATTTGAAATCCTTGAGAAACCGCAAAAAGAAGGGTGGGTCTCCATTGCTTCAATCTATCATGGAGAACCCACCCGGATGAGAAGCACTACCCTTTGATTAATCTGGGCAAGAGCATCTGGTGCTGGGGGCAGATGGATCTGGGATTCTGATAGGAAGCCCCGGCAAATGCTTTCAGGTAATTTCGAATCTCGGTCATGGGGATCGTTTCATCCACAAACCCCTTTTTAGCACAATAAATGGGTCTCGAGTTGTCGAAATACTCCTTGACCATCTGATTCATTTTTTCAATCACCGGCTCCAAGGGTTTTCCGGCCTTCTGATCCTTGACCAGCCGTCGTGAAAAACTT
>JBFMEI010000038.1:535-10702 GCA_040753295.1 Thermodesulfobacteriota bacterium
CACGTAGATTTCCGTGGTGGGGATTCCAAGGGTAAACGCATTGTGGCGGTTTGAGGTGGGGCCTCCCATGATATAGTGGGCTGCTGCAGTCCCTTTTCTTAAAAGAATCAGCATCTGGGGGACCTCGGTCTGCTGGATGGAATAGATCAGCGCCTGCCCCAGGCCGAGAAGCTCGGCTTTTTCAGCCAGATCCCCGACATCGATACCGCTGGTGTCTTGAAACCAGATGATGGGAAGCCGGTCCCGTCCGCACTGGGTCACGAATTCATTGAGCTTGATCAATCCCTGGCGGTAGAGCTTCCCGCCGATTCCGGCATAAGGGGCATATTCCGGGTAGTCTTCTCCGAGATACCCCTGACGGTTTCCAATGATCCCCACCGGAAATCCATCGATCTTGCAGAGCCCGGTATAGACCTCAGGACCGTATCCGGGTCTGAACTCCATATGTTCGCTGCCGTCCACCAGGCGCGCCAGGACCTGATCGAAATTGTACATCTGTTTCTGGTTGAAGGGGATCAGCCGGTAAAGATCCTCAACTGGAAAGCCTGGTTCCTTGGGCTGTGCCACACGGAAAAATTTGGGGTTATATCCCGGCATATCTTTCATATACTCTTTGATGCCGTCCAAAACACCAGTTTCCGTGTCGTAGACATACCGGAAGAATCCGGTTTCGTTGTAATGGATCTTCACCGAACCCGGAGGTTCTGCCTTATATTGTTTTGCGGCTTTAATCAGGAGCTGCGCCCCTTCGAGGTCAAAGAATCCTTTCGGGGACATTCCGCTTAGAATTCCTCCTCCTCCCACAGCGATATTGGCGTCTTTGTGGGCAAAAAGGATGGTCGGGCTGATTCCCTGGTAGCCGCCTCCGGCCGGATTTGTCCCGTAAATTCCGGCCAGAATCGGGATTCCTGCCTGTTCCAGCTCGGCATGCCTGAAAAAGGTGGTTCCACCTCCCCTCCGGTTGGCATAAAATTTTTCCTGCTCCGTGAGTTTGACACCGCTGCAGTTGACCAGCCAGACGAGCGGGATGTTGAACCGTTTGGAAAGATCGGTGACCCTTAAGATATTTTCGGATTGTCCGGGAATCCACGCCCCGGCAAAGACCTTATTGTCAAATCCGATGATGACCGCCCATTTCCCGGAAATTTTCCCAAGGCCGTCGATGACATTGGTGGTGTTCTCTTCGTTGTTTTCCGGGTTATAGAGGGTATGAAGCGGGCACCAGGTTCCGGGGTCGACCAGATATCGAAGTCGCTGCCAGACCGTCATTTGACCCCGAGAATTGATCTCCTCTTCGGACAATCCGGCGGTTTTCACCTGTTCTACGGCTTCCCGGATCTGTTTTTCAACTTCCTTGATTTGCGAAACGTTCTCTTCGCTGCTTTTAATCTGACCCAATGTCAGCGGTGTTCCAAATACGGGCATTTTCTCAAAATACGGTCTCATGTTCCATTCCCTCTGATATGGATGGTGGTTGAGGTCGCTTCATCAGGCTCCGGTAAATTTCGGTTTTCGTTTCTCCAGAAAGGCAGTCACACCTTCTTTCTTGTCCTGGGTACCGCAGCAAAGAGCATGCAGATAAGATTCATGGGCAAGCCCTTCTCCTAAAGATCCTTCGGCGTGGCGCAGGACGGATTCCTTGGCATATTGTATCGCGAGTTTGGGTCTTGAAGCAAGAGTTGTTGCGAGCCCTTCAGCTTCAGCCATGAGGGATTCAGGCAAAACGACCTTGTTGACCAATCCCATTTCATAGGCTCTCTGGGCATCCACCGGTTCTCCGGTGAGAATCATTTCCATTGCCCGCCCCATTCCGATGAGTTTCGGCAGGCGTTGAGTCCCGCCGGCACCCGGCATGATTCCCAGTTTGACTTCAGGCTGGCCTAATTTTGAAACCGTGGACGCCAGTCGGATGGTGCAGGCCATTGCCAGCTCCAGGCCGGTCCCCAGCGCCCACCCGTTGATGACGGCAATGGATGGAATTTCCAGGTGTTCGATCCGGGTGTAGACTTCCTGACGCCGACGGGTTTCAGCTCGTCCTCGAACCGTATCCCTGAGATTCAGTTCATGAATATCCGCACCGGCGACAAACGCCTTGTCTCCTGCTCCGGTGAGGATGAGAACGCGCAGATCGGGATTTTTCTCTATGGATGCCAGGGCCTGATCGATCTCCTCAACGGTCGCATTATCGACAGCGTTCATCTTCTCCGGCCGGTTGATGGTCAGAGCAACGACAGATCCCTTGATTTCGACTTTGATATTATTAAACATTATTTCTCTCCATAATCATAAAAACCCTTCCCGGCTTTTTTCCCCACTTTTCCGCCGGCGATCATCTCATCTAGAAGTTTGGGGTGCTGGTACCGGGGGTCATTAAGTTTGGTCCGAAGGGTTTCCATTTTGGCTCGATGAACATCGAGCCCGATCATGTCGATGAGTTCCAGGGGGCCCATGGGATGATTGGCTCCAAGTTTCATGGCTTTGTCCACATCCTGAGGCTCGGCGACACCGGATGCCACCAGCCAGGTGGCTTCGTTGAGAAGCTGTCCTAAAATCCGGCTTACGATCCCGGCCGGAGCTTCGTTTTTGCAGACCACCGGGTCTTTTCCGAGTTGTCTGGCAAATTGCTCGGCCCGTTGAACCGTCTCTTTGGATGTGTGTTTCCCCGGCATAATCTCAATGAGCTTCATGATGGTGGGGGGATTGAAAAAGTGCATTTGAATCACCTTGTCCGGTCTCTTTGTAGCCTGGGCCATGTCGGAGATGGAAAGTGAAGTGGTGTTGGTTGCCAGAATGGTTTCAGGTTTGGCCAGCCGGTCGATTTCGGCAAAGACCTTCCGTTTGATATCGATGTTTTCAACAACGCTTTCAATGATGATGTCCGCATCTTTGGCTGGAAGAAGATCTCCGGCCACCGATATTTTGGACAGAACAGCATCCATTTCTTCTTTTGAAATTTTCCCTTTTTCAACGCGTCCTGCTAGTCCTTTCTGGATCCGTTTTTTGGCATTTTCCGAAAGGGTCAGATTAATATCTGTAATCACGGCATCCAGTCCCTGTTGAGCACAGAGCTGGGCAATTCCTCCGCCCATGGTGCCGGCTCCGATAATCATTGCTTTTTTAATCGTCATGGGAATCCTCCTAGTTCAAGCGTTCCACTACAACTGCAACACCGTTTCCGCCGCCGATGCAGGCGCTCACCACTCCAAACTGAACCCCACGATCCTTCATGGCATAGAGCAGGGTGGTCAGAATCTTGGATCCGGTTGCCGCAACCGGATGTCCGAGCGCAATGGCGCCTCCGTTCACATTCACTTTGCTTCGATCGATATTTAGCCCCCGCTCACAGGCGATATACTGAGCGGCAAATGCTTCGTTCAGTTCGATGAGATCAATATCTGAAAGCTGAAGCCCCGCATGTTTTAAAGCTGCGGGAATGGCTTTAATCGGAGAGAGCCCGAAGCGTTTGGGTTCATACCCGACAAACGCATAGCCCCGGACAAGCGCCATCGGCTTTAAGCCCAGGGCTTTGGCTTTCTCTTCATCCATAAGAATCTGGGCAGCCGCCGCGTCGCAGAGGGCGCAGGCGTTTCCGGCGGTAACCGTCCCGTCTTTGCTGAAGACCGGCGCGAGTTTGGCCAGTGATTCGGGAATCACTCCTTCACGGTAAATCTCTTCGTCCTTGAAAAGAACTGTTTTTCCTTTTGATCCTGGGATTTCAACCGGGACCACTTCGTCTTTGAATTTTCCGGCTTTTACCGCTGCTTCCGTTTTATTGTGGCATGCGGCTGCAAATTCGTCCTGTTCCCGGCGGGTGATACCGAGCTCCCTGGCATAGGCGTCGGTAAGTTCTCCCATCAGCCCTCCTCCCAGAGGACACTGGAATCCGTCATGGTGCAGGAGGTCGACAATGCTCCCTTTCCCCATCCGGTATCCCCATCGGGCTTTGGGAAGCGCATAGGGGACTTGATTGGAACTTTCCGTTCCCCCCACCAGAACGGTCTGCACATCTCCGGCTTTTATGGCCTGAGTTCCCATGATGAGCGCCTGAAGGCTGGAGCCGCAGCGGACATTTACGGAAACCGCGGGCGCATCCGTCGGAACACCGCCCCATACGGCGGTCAAACGGGCCGGGTTGGGACCCACACCGGCCTGCCAGGCGTTTCCGAAAATGGTTTGATCGATGGTATCCGGAGTGATTCCGGAGCGGGAGATGACTTCTTTGACCACAACGGCACCGAATTGTGGCGCCGTCATATTCTGTAATGAGCCTCCGAACTTGCCGCCGGCAGTCCGGCCTGAACCGAGAATAACGACTTTTTTCATGAAATCCTCCTTAAACAGGGTTCTTCTTCCAATTCATTGAACGTATTGGTTGGTTTTTTTATGGGATCGTCCGGAGCTATACGATGGAATACTTGGGTCCTCCTCCACCTTCCGGACATGTCCAGGTGATGTTTTTAAACGGATCCTTGATTTCGCAGGTTTTGCAGTGAAGACAGTTTGACGGATTGAGGATCAATTTTCTGAGACCAGGGCCTTCTTCCTTGATTTCATAAACCAGGGCCGGGCAGAAGCGGGTACAGGGGTTTCGGAATTCTTCATAACATCGGGTCTCGCAGATCGTTGTATCGTGAACGATCAGATGGCACGGCTGATCCTCCACATGCTGGGTTCCGGATAGAAAGACTCCGGTAAGCTTATCCACGAAAAGCGTGCCGTCGTATTCGGGTTTTTCCTGTTGGCCCATGGATTCGATTTGGGCAGCGGATAACTTTTTCAAGGTGGCGCTGTCTTCGATGATGGAGAGTGGATCCTTGATCCCTTTCCCGCTGGTAAAATACTGGGCACCGACGTGCATGAATTTTAAAAGCCCTTTTTGGGATAATGCCTGGGTGAAATTTCGGGCTTGATAATGTTCCGTATTGATCCAGCTCTTTTCCACGTTCGCCTCATAACTGCTCAACGTCGCCCGGGTGAAGTCGTTCTTTTCAAACGCTGAAAGAATCGTTTCTGCGGCCAGCATTCCGGATTTCATGGCGGTATGGATTCCCTTCAAGCGCTGGGAGTTAAGCATGGAAGCGCTGTCTCCTACAAAAAGCGCGCCATCGACGGCCAGAGCCGGCCGGGTATAATAGCCGCCCACGGAAAGGGTTTTGGCACCGCTCTGAAGGATCTTCCCTCCGGAGATAATCTCAGCGATCAGAGGGTGTCTTTTGAACTTGAGAAACATCTGATAGGGTTCCATCAATGGATCTTCATAATCCAATCCCACCACAAGTCCTAAGGAGATCCGGTTCTCTTTCATTTTATAAAGAAATCCCCCTCCTTTGATTTCCAGACCGAGGGGATATCCAAAGGTGTGAAGGACCGTCGTTTCGGAGCTTAAAAATGGATTGGTTTCCGCAAGCTCGATAACTTCCTTTACTGCGGTTTCGAAAATCTGGGGCATCCCTTTAGAGAAAATGTCCATCTTTTCCCCGATTTCCCGAATCAGGCTTCCCCGGGAGCCTTCTCCAAAGACAGTCACCCGGGCCGTCAGGTCGACTCCAGGCTCAAAATTCGATTTTTGCTTTTTGTTTTTATCGATCCCCTTGTCTCCGGTTCCGACCCCGAGAATGCTCTTGTGATCATCGCTGAAAAGAACGCGGGTTCCGGCAAAACCCGGAAAAATATTGATTCCAAGCCCTTCCGCGATTTCACCCAGCCATCGGGTAAATCGGGAGATGCTGATCACCACGCAGTTTTCGTTGTGCATATATTTTGGGGTAAAGGGGACTGCCAGGTTTCGATTTTTCGTTAAGAAATAGAAACTGTCCCGGCATTGTTCGGTTTCGATGGGGCACCCTTTTTCCAGATAGTCGGGGATAAGCTCTTTCAGGGCAATGGGGTCAAGTATGGCGCCGCTTAAGGAATGGTTTCCGACGGCATCCCCCTTTTCAATGAGACCGACTTCAATTTCCAGTCCTTTTTCCTGTGCAAGCGTTTTGAGTCGAATGGCTCCGGCCAGGCAGGCAGGGCCGCCTCCGACAAAAAGAACATCAAAGGGGAGTTCTTCCCTGGTTTGGGTCGTCATGGTCTGGTCCTGTTCTTTATATAAGGTATTATTTAAGTTTTTTCACTTCATTGATTATGGCAGGGAGAACTTGAAACAAGTCGCCCACCACGCCATAGTCGGCTTTCTGAAAAATAGGAGCTTCCGCATCTTTGTTGATGGCCACGATATATTTCGATGTGGACATGCCGGCCAGATGCTGAATGGCGCCTGAAATACCGCAGGCAATATACAAGATCGGAGAGACGACTTTCCCGGTCTGCCCGACCTGATCGCTATGGGGTCTCCATCCTTCATCCACTGCGGTCCTGGAAGCGCCGACCGCGCCGTTCAGTGCTTTTGCCAGTTCTTCAATCAGTTCAAATTTTCCGCCGGTTCCGCGTCCTCCGGAAATAATTACATCCGCTTCGGTCAATTCGATTTTTTCAGCACTTTCAAGTTTTTTCTCTACCACTTTTGTCTTGGCCGGACCGGGTGAAACCGCCAGCTTCTCGGATGTCGTGCTTCGCGGGGCTTCGGCGATTGAAAATACATTGGGTCGAATGGCAACGATTTTCGGGGTGCCTTCCACCTTGACTTCAGATAGAATTTTTCCGCCGTAAATGGGGCGAGTAAATATAAATTCATTGTTCTCAATTCGAATGGCAACGCAATCCATGGCCAATCCGGCGTCGAGCCGGGCAGCCAGGCGGGCGGAAAGATCTTTTCCAATGATGGAGGCGCCGATGATAATAAGTTCCGGATTCTGTTTTTTCACAGCTTCGGCGATGACAGTGGTATATGCGTCGGTGGTATATTCGGCTAATGAAGCGTCGTCTGCGGTTAGAACGGTATCCGGACCGTATTTTTCAAGAGGAGCCGCCAGGGCATCGGCACCGGACCCGAGAATAATGGCCGTCAGCCGGCTCTGTTTCGAGTCGGCGAGTCGACGTCCTTCACTCAATGCTTCATAACTGACTTTTCGAAATGCGCCTTCGCGCTGTTCGGTAATTACAAAAATCCCTTGTCCCATGTTGATCTCCTTTTCGATATCCCGTAATCGATATCAACCGATGGTTTCGAAAACGGTAGAATAGTTAAATGACTTTTGCTTCTTCATGCAGTTTTTTAATCAGATCAGCCGCGAGATTCGCAGGGTCTTCTCCTTTAATCATCGTCACCGATTTTCGAGCCGGCGGCAGTTTCAAGGAGGTAATTTTAACCTTGCGGTTTTTGGTTCCCACAACCTGGGGGTCAACACCCAGATCGGCGGCGGTTTTTGTTTCAAGGAGTTTTTTCTTTGCTTTCATGATGCCTGGAAGCGAAGCGTATCGGGGTTCATTAAGGCCTCTCTGAGCGGTAAAGAGAACCGGAAGATCCGCCTCAACGACCGCAATCCCGCCTTCGACCACCTGATGACATCGTATTTTTTTATCGGAGATCTCCTGTTTGATCACCTGGGTGATTTGAGGGATTCCGAGCAGTTCGGCGACTCCGGAGGCGACCTGGTAATTGTCTCCGTCAACCGCGCGCATCCCGGCGATGATCAGATCAAAGGGGATTTTCTTGACCGCAGCGGCAAGAAGTTTTGCAATTCCCAGGGAATCGCTCCCTTCTGCAGCAGGATCGCTGATATGAATTCCTTTATCAGCTCCCATGGCCAGTGCCGTTCGAATGGCTTCAACCGTTTTTGCCGGCCCCATGGAAATAATGGTTACGGTTCCGCCCTTGGCTTCTTTAATCCGGAGCGCTTCTTCAACGGCAAATTCATCGTATGGGTTCACGACCCATTTGAGATCGTCGGTCTTAATTGAGATTCCGTCTCCAGCGATCTGAATCAACGATTCCGTATCCGGAACTTGCTTGACGAGTACAACGATTTCCATATGTTCTCCTTTCCTCAATGATTATGAACCGGCAAGTCCATTTTTTGGGTTACCGATTGGCTTTTCGAATATCGAGCTGATCCAGTGCAATGATCCATTTACAGATGTTTGCCGAGCCCTCCACCATATAATATGTGGGTGTATCCCGATAAAATCGCGCCACCGGATATTCGGTGGAGTATCCGTAAGCTCCCAAAATTCTCATGGCATAATTGGCGCACTTATTTACAACTTCTCCGGCAAAGTATTTGGCCTGGGCGACATCGAGTCCATTGTTCAACCGCCCCTGATCTTTTGCCCAGGCGGCTTTGTAGACCAGAAGCCTTGCCGCCTCGATTTCAGAGCTCATCTGGGCGATCATATCCTGATTCATCTGATAATCGCCGATGGCTTTTCCGAACTGTTTGCGTTCTTTGGCATATTTAATAGCCTGTTCCAGGCAGGCCTGAGCAAGACCGACAGCTCCGGCGGCGGCAGAGAGTCGGGTCTGATTTAATGATCCGAAAAGGATTTTGGATCCGTCTCCCGGTTTGCCGAGAATATTCTCTTTGGGAACTTTTGTGTCGGTAAGATAAATTTCGCCGGTGGGGCTGGAAAAGGAGCCCATTTTTTCCAGGGTGGTCGTTCGAACGCCGTTAAAATTTTTCAGCTCAACCGCAAAAGCGGAAAGTCCGTTCGATCCTTTGCTGCGATCCGTATAGGCATAATAAATGACGACATCCGCGATATTGGCATTGGATATCCATGTTTTGGAACCGTTAAGGAGCCAGTGATCCCCTTTGTCTTCGGCTTTGGAGGTCATGGACATGACATCTGATCCTGCATTCGGTTCGGTCATGGCAAATCCCCCCACGAAATCGGCTGAGACGAGTTTGGGGATATATTTCTTTTTATTTGCTTCGGTCCCGTATTTAAAAATGGTAAAGGCGCAGCCGAGAGTCTGCATGTTGATTTGGACTCGAAGGGAGCTGGATGCCCTCGCGATTTCTTCAGTAATGATCATGGCGGCAAGCCACCCCATGTTCGATCCCCCATATTCTTCAGGGATAACCGTCCCGAAGAGTCCCAGCTCTCCCATGGGCTTAAGGGCTTCCTTATATGGGAAATAGTGTTTGGAGTCCCATTCGTCTGCAAAAGGGGCGATCTGCTCGTTGGCAAAATCCCGGACAGTGCTCCTTAAAATTTCCAATTCTTCCGATAAGGCGAAATCCATTGATCATCCTCCTGTTTGATTTTTAATAATAAAAAAATCGAGCAATTTCCCGGGAATCACCGGAGATGGAATCGCTCGGATTTTGAGTCGTGTTTCAAAAACGGATGTTCCTGTCCGCTCCAATTGGCAGTGCTTCCCAAACGTAGCTAACATATAGCTACCGAATCAATATCTTGTCAAGGAATTTTGAATGCGCTTAAAAAGGGGCTGCCGAATAACCGGATATTTCTCGATTCGAAAATAATCCCATTGACAACGGTCTCTTCTTTTTGTCATAAAATATGAAACAGTGTATTATATCATGAAACAGACGTCAAGTTATAATTCCCTGGAAAAAGCGCTTCGGATTCTGCTCGCTTTTCGTGTCGATCAACCGTCATGGGGGGTAAGGGAGCTGAGCACCCGACTGGGCTTCAGCCCGGCAACCGTGCTTCGGATGCTTCAGGCATTAAAAGCCGGCGACTTTGTGCGCCAGGATCCGGAAACCCGGCAGTACCATCTTGGAAATGTCTATTTTCGATTCATGGACATTCTTCAGAGCACGCACACGGTCGGCAGTGCAGCAGGGCGGTACATGAAGCGGCTTATGTCCCAAACCCAGGAGACGGTTCACCTGAACGTCATTGATGATATGGAGCGGATTTGCATCGACAGTATCGAGTCGGCTCAGCTTCTCAAAGGAGTGATGCCTGTCGGAAGCCGATCCCCTCTTCATGCCGGAGCATCTTCCAAGTGCCTCTTGGCATATTCTCCGGAAGACTTCATCGACAATTATATCCGGACCGTTCCGCTGACCCCTGTAACGAACAAAACCATTGTTGATAGCAAGGTCCTCCGTTCAGAACTTGCCGGAATCAGGAATCAGGGGTATGCCACCAGCCTGGGAGAGCGGACTCCCGGGCTTGGATCCGTCAGTGCACCGATCCGAAACCACCGGGGATATGCCCTGGCATCCATGAGCCTCGCCATTCCGGAAATCCGGTTCAGGGACAGGCGGCATCTTCGATTCTGCATCGCGGAACTCCTTGCCACGGCCG
>JBFMEI010000039.1:0-10625 GCA_040753295.1 Thermodesulfobacteriota bacterium
TCTCTTTCATACCAATTTCGTTACAACCTCCCGGAACGCCTCTCCACGATGAATGTAATTGTTAAACATGTCAAAACTCGCGCACCCCGGTGAAAGGAGTACCACATCCCCTGGGTCCGCCATACGACTTGCAAGGAAAACCGCCTCTTTCATTCCGGAAGCCTCGCTTATTGAGGCAGCCCTGGAAAGAGCTGACCGGATCAATGGTGCGGCCTCTCCCATCAGGATAATCGATTTGACATGGCTCTGAATCCAGCTTTCAAGCGCTCGAAAGTCGCTCCCTTTATCCCTTCCGCCCAGGATCAGAATCACGGGTTCGTCAAAGGATCCGAGAGCGCATATGACCGAATGGACATTTGTTGCTTTGGAATCATTAACGTATCTCACGCCGTTTTTAACGGCTATTTCCTCAAGCCGATGCGGAAGTCCTTTGAACGACCTGAGCGCCGATCGAATTCCCTCGGGAGTCGCCCCGGCAGCCAAAGCCGCAAGAGAGGCTGCCGCAGCATTCTCCTCTCCGTACTTTCCTCTGAAATAGGTTCCTGTAAGGTCGAAGATTGTCTCTTTTCGATCAGGGCTTACATTTCCTTTCCCGGTTAATGTCTGAAACAAGGAAACGCGGACAGACCGCCGTGAAATCCATGCTCCTTCTTCCGAACCATCGGGATTTCCGAAAATAAGCCTGCGACTCCGGATCTTTTTTGTGGTCGTTTGAACCAGATCATCGGTGCCGTTCAGGACCGCAATGTCGGTTTCCGTCTGGTTCTTGAAAAGCTTCCCTTTGGCATCGGCATAGGCAGTCAGATCGGCATATCGATCCAGATGGTCGGGAGTTATATTCAAAAGCGCACCGACCTTGGGGCGGAAGAGCTCTGTCGTGTCCAGCTGAAAACTGCTCACTTCTGCCACAACGACATCTGATTTCTCATTTTCTTGAACATAATTGATCAGGGGGTTCCCGATATTCCCCCCGACAAACACCCTTTTCCCGGAGCATCTCAACATCTCGCCGATTACCGCCGTGGTCGTGGTCTTTCCGTTGGTTCCGGTAATCCCGATGATCGGTTCGCTGATAAATCCATACGCCAGCTCCATCTCTCCGATGATCCGGATCCCTTTTTCCTTTGCATCAACCAGCGGCGAAATGGTGCATGGAACACCAGGGCTGATGACGATCAAATCGCTTTTTTGGAATGTTTCCCCGCAATGCCCGCCCAGTTCGAAACGCACCCCCATCCCCAGGAATTGTTTTAGATCTGATCCCAGTTGTTGAGCGTCCGCCTGATCCGTCACGGTAACCGACGCCCCTTTTTTACATAGAAAGCGAATCAGTGCTTTCCCGCTTACACCGAGTCCGACCACAAGGACATTTAATCCGTTCAGATCCTGGAATCCTTTCATATTCGACGGATACCTTTTTCCCTCTATCTTAATTTCAGGGTACTCATGGAAAGGAGAGCCAGAGCAATGGCGATAATCCAGAACCTCACGATGACCTTGGGTTCAGCCCATCCTTTCAGTTCAAAATGATGATGGAGAGGAGCCATTCTGAAAATTCTTCGGCCATGAGTCATTTTGAAATACCCCACCTGAAAAATCACCGATAATGCTTCGATGACAAACAGGCCTCCGACCAGCACCAGCAAAATCTCCTGTTTCGTAATCACAGCGATCCCTCCAAGGGCGGCACCCAGGGATAGGGATCCGACATCACCCATGAAAATTTGTGCAGGATATGCATTAAACCATAAAAAGCCCAACCCTGCCCCGGCAATCGCCCCGCAGAAGACCGTTACCTCACCTCCGCCTACCACATAATTGATCTGAAGATAATTGGCGATCTTTGCATGACCGGACACATAAGCAAAGACCATATATGTTGCTGAAGCAACGGTCACCGGTCCGATGGCAAGTCCATCAAGGCCATCCGTCAAATTCACCGCATTGGATGATCCGGCGATCACAAGAGCGGCAAACAGAATATACAGCCATCCGAGATCCGGAGAAATATTCTTAAAAAACGGCACGGTAATCCGGGTGTTGAAATCCGGATGTTGGTATATTAAGAAAGCGGCCAGAAATGCAGCAATCATCTGGAGGAGGAATTTGCTTTTGGCACTTAACCCTTTATTCAGCTTTTTGATCTGCTTCAGGTAATCATCCACGAAACCGATTCCACCGTAGGAGACCGTAATAAAGAGCACGATCCAGACATAATAGTTGGTGAGGTTCGCCCATAGAAGAGTCGATATCACAACGGAAAAGAGGATGAGAACCCCCCCCATGGTCGGAGTTCCTGCTTTCTTATGATGCACCTGAGGCCCGTCTTCACGGATATACTGCCCGATCTGCAATCTCGACATCATCCGAATCACATAGGGACCTAAAAAAAAGCAGATCAAAAAAGCCGTTAAGCTGGCATAGATGGTTCGGAATGTAATATATCGAAAAACATTAAATGCGGAGATGGTGATGTGGAACGGATATAGCAGATGATATAGCATCTCTATTTGCTCTTTGTAACCGAAACCGTTGATCGGTTATGGGTTATCCGAAGTTCTTTTTCATCAAATTCCATAAGCCCTTTGACCACTTCTTCCATGGCCATTCCTCGCGATCCTTTGACCAGCACCCGGTCACCGGGTCTCAGGTAGATGATCAGATCCTTGAGAATAAATTCTTTTGAGCCGACGCGTATATTTCTGAGATTCAATCCCTTTTTCCGAGCACCTTCGGCAACCGAATCGGAAAATTTTCCGGTAATATAAAGCCGGTTAATACCCGATGAAGCGACCTGTTCTCCGAGTTTTCGATGCAGTTCGGCCGAAGCCTCTCCCAATTCAAGCATGTCTCCTCCAACAAAAATGCTCCTGCCGTATTTTTTAAGTCTCGATAAGAATTCGACGGCGGCCTTCATTGAACCCGGATTGGCGTTGTATGTATCGTCGATAATATGAATCCCGCAATTCAGGGTGATCATATTCATTCTTCCAGGAATGGATGTCAGAGATTCAAGACCTGTTTTGATTTTTTCGGGAGAAATTCCGAGTCGGAATCCGACCGCTGCTGCGGCAAGGGCATTTGATACCATAAACCGACCCGGAATCCTGAGGGTTACCGGGATCGATGCACCGGGCAGAACCAGGTTAAATTTCACTTTCCCCTTTTGTTCCCGAACTGAAACGGCCCGGACAGCGGCTTTCCCTGAAAACCCAAAGAAAAGGACCTCTTCTCCGGTTCTTTCAGCCAGACGAGCGACATTGGGATCATCGGCATTGAGGACTGCGGTACCTCCTTCAATAATGTTCTCCAGGAGCTCCCCCTTGGCATTCACCACCCCTTCCAGAGAACCGACCCCTTCCAGATGAGCAGGAGCGATATTGGTGATTACCCCGATGTTGGGAAGGCAGATGTCGGACAGACGCCGGATTTCTCCGGGATGATTCATCCCCAGCTCCACCACCCCCCATTGATGTTCGGGAGAAAGCTCCAGGAGAGTCAGGGGAAGACCGATTTCATTATTGAAATTCCCCGCAGCAGAATGGGTGATAAATTTCTGTGCCATCACTTCCGCAGTCATCCGCCGGGTGGTTGTTTTACCATTCGATCCGGTTACGGCCACGATCCCGGTTCTCAGTTTTCTTCGGTAAAAGGCCGCCAGATCACCCAGCCCCCTTGTGGTATCGGCAGTCGAAATCGAGCAGACTCCTTCCGTTTTTAACCGCTTGAACAACGATTTATCCAAGCGATCCTTCTGAAGAATTACCCCTGATATGCCCTGGGAGATGACATTAGAGATAAATGTATGGCCGTCATGCTTTTCCCCCACAATGGCCACAAATATCTGTCCGGGAGAAATCCGCCTTGAGTCTATGGAAATTCCTGAGAACCTGGATCGCGGATTTCCAGAGAAGAGTTCTCCGGCTACGGCTTTGGCCAGTTGTATCGCCGTCCAGGTCCGTTTCCCATGAATCATTTTCATGCCTATTCCCCTGGATTGAAATGAGCGGTGAATGAGAGTGCGTGTTTTGCCTCTTCCCGGTCGTCAAAGGGGAATGTTTTTTGTCCGATGATCTGATAGGGTTCATGCCCTTTTCCGGCTATAAGGACCGAGTCTCCCGGCTTTGCCGCTCCAACTCCCAGAAGGATGGCATTGCGCCGATCCGGCTCTGTGAGATAAACCGGCCTGCCGGTCCAGAGGGTTAATTCCGAAGGGTTTATTTTTTCCAGGCCTGCTCCCACCACCCCGCTTTCGATCTGGGCAATAATTTCCAGAGGATCTTCGCGACGCGGATTATCGGATGTTACAATGACAAGATCACTCAGCCTCCCTGCGATTTCCCCCATCTGAGACCGCTTTTCCCGATCCCGTTCTCCTCCGCACCCGAAGATACAGATCAGTATTCCGGATGCCACCATGCGAAGCGTTTTTAAAACATGCTCCAGCGCTGCAGGGGTATGCGCATAGTCTACAATAACATTCCGGCCCGTTATGTCTGAAATCCGTTCAAATCGCCCTGGAACCAGGGTCATTGTTTCAATACCGGATTTGATGATTTCCAAAGAAATATTTTGAGCGATCCCCGCGCCTGCGGCACACAATATATTCTCCAGGTTATGCATACCGGCAAGGGGCGTGCAGATCTCAAACTCCCCGGCAGGAGTTACAATCACAGCGTTGATTCCATGAATGTCCGACTTTTTTATTCGACCGGATACCATGTTGTCCGGATCCATCCCCACACTGATCCGAGTGCCGGAAATTGTTTGAAAAAGTTCTTTTCCTTTTTCACCGGTGCGATTGACGACTGCAACGGATTTCCCCTTTTTGGATCCGGTTTTTAAAATATCGGTGAACAGGAGACGTTTGGACTTCCAGTAGGATTCCATATCTTTGTGAAAATCCAAATGATCACGGCTCAAATTGGTAAAGACACCCACATCCATCCTGCAGTGATCGACCCGAGAAAGGGAAAGGGCATGGGATGAAACTTCCATCACCACATGGGTCACATTGCTCCTCTGCATGCGATGAAGAATCTCCTGAAGTTCCAGAGATTCCGGAGTCGTCATGCCGGCTGCCGTGCTTTCCTTCCCATACCGGCATAAAATCGTGCCGATAAGACCGACCTCAAACCCGGCGCTTTTCAAAATATTTTCTATCAGAAATGCCGTGGTTGTCTTTCCATTCGTACCGGTAACTCCAATAAGGGTCATTTTTTCGGATGGCTTATCAAAAAAAGCATCGGCAAGGGCCGCAAGCGCTTTTCTCGAATCTTTCACGACGATGCACCCGGCTTGGATTGAAAGCGGTTTCTGTGACACCACCACGGATGCGCCTTTTTCCACTGCCATTTCCGCGAAGTCATGTCCGTCAGCAGCGAGTCCGTGAATAGCGACAAAAAGATCTCCCTGCCTCACGTCTCCGGACCGACAGCGAACGGCATTGATCTCAGGATCGAGCCCATCTAATCCGATGAGTTGAATCGGTTCGATTTCTCCAATCAGCCGAGATAATCTCATCCCGTTCCCTCATCCTTGATTTGAACCGTTATCGAATTCGGATTTTCAGTCGGGGGAATATTCAGGTAGCTCAATGTTTCCTGTGCAATCCGTTTGAATGCCGGAGCGGCAACGGTGCCGCCATAATACGATTTTTTGGGTTCATCAATAATGACAAGAACCGCAATCTCGGGATTTCCGGCCGGAGCAAATCCCACAAAAGAAGAAAGATATCTTCCTTTGGCATATCCGCCGCTCTTGTCCACTTTCTGTGCGGTTCCGGTCTTTCCGCATGCGGAGTATCCTTCCAACGCTGCCCCTGTTCCGGTCCCTCCTTTTTCAATCACTTGAACCATCAGCATTTTTAGGGCGGCTGCCGTTTCCTTTGAAATGACGGAACGTGTTTTTTTCGGAGCAAATCCTACGAGAAGCCGTCCGTTTTTATCGTTGATCCCTTGAACAATGTAGGGCCTCATCAGAATTCCGTCGTTGGCGATCGCTGAAACAGCGGTGATCAGTTGAATCGCGGTGACACTGACCCCCTGCCCGAAGGCGATGACGGCTCCGTCAATTCTTGCCCATCGATCAGCCGGAGGAAGACTTCCCGATACCTCCCCGGGACAATCGATCCGGGTCTTTTCTCCGAATCCGAAACCGGACAATGTTTTGTACAGGTCTTCGGCGCCGATCATCTGACCCATTTTCACGGCTCCGATATTGCTTGAGTATTTAACAACCTCGGCCAGGGTCAGCCATCCGTGAGGATGCACATCATGGATGACATGTTTGCCGATTCGGAATTCACCGTTTTCGGCAAAAAAGATCGTTTTCGGAGTCGCCCGCCCGGTTTCAATCGCCGCTGCGGCAGTAAAAATTTTCATGGTCGATCCGGGTTCAAAGGAATCGGTCACCGCCCGGTTTCGCCAATTTTCTCTTTTATAGGACCGGTATGCATTCGGATTGACAAAGGGATAATGGGACATCGCCAGAATTGCACCGGTTTTTGGAATCATCACGATGGCGGTTCCGGTTTCAGCCGAATGGGTTTCAACCGCATCTTTCAGAGCTCTTTCAGCGATATACTGAACATTTCGATCCAATGTCAGAATCAGACTGTTTCCACCATTTTCCCTGTCGGGGTCTCCTCCTTCGTTGAGCCCGCGGCCCAGCGCATCTCTGACGATTTTAAATTCCCCTGTTTCACCCTGAAGATATCGGTCATAATAGAATTCAATCCCCTCCAGTCCGTGCCCGTCGATCCCGGAAAATCCCAGAACCTGAGCCGCGAGAGTTTTATTCGGATAAAAGCGCCCGTCCTCAGGAATAAAACCGATACCGCTCACCTGAAGCTCTCTGATATCCATGCTTTCTTTTGGAGTAATCTGTCGTTTGACCCATACAAACGGCTTTCCTGAAGAAAGCTTCTGATACAGCTCTTTCCGTTCCACCTGGAGAGTTCTTGAAAGTCTTTTTGCAGTTTGCTGCATTTCGTCTATTTTTTTCGGATATGCGGCGATGGAAGAAACATCCACGGTGATGGCCATTTCATTGTAATTGCGATCATAAATGCTTCCTCTCTTGCCGCGGGAAATCATGAGTTTCTTATATTGTCCTGCGGCTTTTTCCGAGAGCATTTCATTGCAAAACGCCTGGATATAAACCGCCCGGATTGAGATGAGAGCCATAAAAAAGCCAAACACCCATCCGACGACTCCAATCCGAAATGCTGAGGATTTTCGTTTTTTCGTTCTCATGGAACGGTGATGACCTGTTCCGGCGCAGGAACGATCAACCCGAACCGGCTCTGCGCCGTCTCCGTAATCCGCTGAGGGGATTTTAACCGGGCCAATTCGATCGTTAAATTTTTCTGGAGTTTTAGAAGCTCTTTTTGTCGAGCCGCAATTTTTGAAATGTCATACCCGAACTTCACAGATTGGACACCGCACCAGGTATAAAAAAAGAGCTCCGCCATAAATACAAAGAGAATTGAGGCCCAGGTATAAATTATCTTTTTCCTGATCGTTTTGGTCGACTTACGCTCTGCCATTACGAAACGGGTCATTAAATTCTCTCTGCCGCCCTCAACTTGGCGCTTCTGGACATGGGATTTATGCCGATCTCCTCGGGACTCGGACAGACCGGTTTTCTGGTCAATACCTTGAAAACTCCAGTCCGGCCGCAAACGCACCGGGGAAAGTCCGAAGGACATGTACAAGGATGTTCCAGCTCCCTCATCCGGTTTTTAACAATCCGATCCTCCAGAGAGTGAAAAGACAATATACATAACCTCCCTCCGGATTCGAGAAATCCGGGGGCCTGATCCATGAATATTTCAAGATTTTCCAACTCATGGTTCACCGCGATCCTCAATGCCATAAAGACCCGCGTCGCCGGATGAATCTTCCGCGGCTTTGCTCCGGCATGCTTCAGGGTTGCGCAGACAATCCGGCTTAACTCTGTGCTGGTTTGAATCCGTTGTTTTTTTCTTTCCCCGACGATTCTTGCCGCTATTTTTTCGGCAAATCGTTCCTCACCGAATTTTTTAAAAATTCCGGTCAATTCCTTTTGATCCAATCCGTTTATAAGATCCTCGGCTTTCACTTTTCCGGCGGTATCCATCCGCATGTCCAGCGGTTCGTCTTTGCTGAAGCTGAAACCCCGTCCGCTGTATTCGATCTGATGAAAAGAAATTCCAAGATCAACAAGAATTCCGTCTACACGGGGGATGCCGAGGCGGTAAAGATAATCCGGAAGCTGTCTGAAATTGCCGTGAAACAGATGAATATCATGAGAAGCTTGAGGATACGTTGATTGAAACTGTTCGATGGAATCCTGATCCAAATCAATGCCGATCAATATACCGCCGGGAGAAATTTTTTTTAAAATCGCACCTGCATGCCCTCCACCCCCAAGGGTTCCATCCACAATAATCCGCCCTGGTTTCAGGTTGAGGTATGTAATCACCTCATTTGTCATAACAGGCATATGGTGATAACGCATCGACTAAATTCCTAATCTGGCAATTTCGTTTCTGACCTCCTCTTTTTTCATGTCCTCTTCCATGCTCATATTCTCATTTTCCCAGCTGAGCCGGGACCATATTTCAAAGTGATCCAGGACGCCCACAAGGACGATATCTCTGTCGATCTCCGCATACTGCCTGAGTGACGGTGGAATAAGCATGCGTCCCTGACGGTCATACGGACAGTCAAACGCCCCTCCGACAAATACTCTTCTGAATCTCCGCATTTTGTCGCTTTTGTTCGCCAAGGACATGATTCTTGTTTCAATCTTTTTCCATTCCTCAAATGTATAGGCATGAAGTCCCTTGTCCAGAGTGGTCATCATTACCCGGTCTGCCCCGGTAGCCGAGATGACCTCCCTGAATCGGGCAGGAATGACAAATCGCCCCTTGTCATCAATGGTATGAAACGAGCTTCCTCTAAACATGATTCACCATTTATTACCACTTTCTTCCACTTTATGCGCATAAAAATATATTTTTCGTCATGTGTCAAGGGAAAAATGGGCCCGATATGATATTTTTTATAATGATTGACGCCGGTTATCCAAAAAACTGGAGTGCGGATTGCAGAGAAAATCGAAGGAACTTGAGCGGCAGGACCCGGATAAAGAAAACTGGTTTTCTGGAATGGGTTTACACCGAAAACGGATCCTGATAAAGATATATCCGGCGGATTAAACCAAATTTAATACCTGAATTTTTCATGCAAGATTCAGGTAATACCAGCCTTAATTTAGAACAGGGAGGTATTTTGTGGAAGAAGATGCTCAGGTAGAATCCGGTCAAGATGCCCAATGGTCGGATCGGAAATTATGCATCGATGAAAACTGCATCGGCGTTATCGGCACGGACGGCCGGTGCAAAGAATGCGGAACGCCTTTCGAGTCCTCCGATAAAAATGAACATCTCTATGAGCCTGCCCCGGTTAATGACCTGCAGAAGCCGAGCAGAACTTCCCCAGGTGGAGAAGCAGACGGGAATCCGGATTCGGAATCTGATCTTTACTGGGAAGAGCGCACCCTGTGCATCGATGAAAACTGCATCGGCGTTATCGACACGGACGGCCGGTGCAAAGAATGCGGAAAATCCTGCAACCCAGCCGGAACGGAGAATCCCGAATGAGAAGAAAAGAAAGAGAAATCAAAATCAAAGAAGAAATGGAATCCATCATCAGACGATCGTCGGTCTGTCGCCTGGCCATGATCGATGGGAATCATCCCTACATCATTCCACTCTGTTTTGGGTATACAGAAGACACCCTTTTTTTCCATTCCGCACCTGAGGGGAAAAAAATCGATATCCTGAAAATAAATAATTCGGTATGCGTGGAATTTGATACGGATCAAGAATTTATAAAAAATGAAACCGCCTGCAAATGGGGACTCAAGTACACCAGTGTGCTTGCCTTTGGAAAAGCATCCTTTATCGAGAACCCGGATGAAAAAAGAAAGGCGCTTGATGTGATCATGAGCCATTATTCGGATGCCTTTTTTTCCTATTCCAGCAAAGATTTGGAAAAAATCGTTGTTATCAAAGTCGTCATTCATGAAATGACCGGAAAACGCAGCGCGTGAAGGGTACAGGTGAAGCGGCCTCAGAACATGGGTTCATATTCTTCGGCCATCCTCCGGATCAGGGCGATTGCAAAAACGCATTTTAAAAACTCCAGGGCCAGCCATGACTGGGAGCATACATTGCGAGTTTGCCGGCTCTGCAGAACCATCGGGAGTCAGGAGGAAGCGGATATGGATGTCCTCCTTGCAGCAGCCTACCTTCACGATATCGGAAGGTCCGACCAGGATGTTTCAAGGGGAAAAACCTGCCATGCCCAGACCGGTGCTGAAATAGCCTCAGCCATATTGAACTCCATCAACCTTTCCAGAAGCCGGAAGCGGAATATCATTCATTGCATCCGGGCCCACCGTTTCCGGGGAGGTCATCTGCCGAAAACCACTGAAGCCAAAATTCTCTATGACGCCGATAAACTCGATTCCATCGGGGCAGTGGGAGTGGCAAGAGCATTTCTGTTTGCCGGCGAGGTGGGCGCAAGGCTTCACAATCCCCATATCCGGATTGAAGATGCGCCTCCCTATTCGGC